>NZ_RCXU01000024.1:0-59663 GCF_004167315.1 Blautia sp. aa_0143 | reverse complement strand
GGATCTACACGAAGAAATGTTCTGCATGGATGGAAGAGCGCTTTCATGTGGGTCATGTGATGCTGACAACATCCTGTACCCATGCACTGGAGATGGCTGCTTTTCTGGCAGATATCCAGCCTGGCGATGAGGTGATCATGCCGTCTTATACTTTTGTATCAACGGCAGATGCCTTTGTGCTTCGCGGTGCAAGAATCGTATTTGTGGATATCCGGCCGGATACCATGAATATTGACGAGAAGCTGATCGAACAGGCGATTACAGATAAGACCCGCGCGATCGTTCCGGTCCATTATGCAGGAGTAGCCTGCGAGATGGACACGATCATGGAGATTGCCGGAAGACATGATCTGAAGGTAGTGGAAGACGCGGCCCAGGGTGTGGATGCCTACTATAAGGGAAAAGCCCTTGGTACCATTGGAGATTTTGGCTGCTACAGCTTCCATGAAACTAAGAACTATACCATGGGAGAGGGAGGTGCGATCCTGTTCAACGGGGATCAGTACCTGGAGAAGGCAGAGATCCTGAGAGAAAAAGGAACGGACCGCAGTAAGTTTTTCCGTGGTCAGGTAGATAAATACCGCTGGATGGATTATGGATCATCCTATCTTCCGAGCGAATTGAATGCGGCATATCTTTATGCCCAGCTGGAGCAGCATAAGAAGATCAGCGATAAGCGGATGCAGATCTATGATTTTTACAATGAGAACCTCAGGTTTCTGGCGGAGGAAGGAAAGATCCAGCAGCCTTATGTACCGGAAGAATGCACACATAATGCACATATGTACTACATTAAGGTACATGATATCCAGGTACGCACAAGGCTTCTGAAATATCTCCGCGAAAAGGATATCTGCAGTGTGTTCCATTATGTACCCCTTCATTCCGCACCGGCAGGAAAAAAATTCGGAAGATTTTCCGGAGAAGATGTTTATACTACAAAAGAAAGCGAGCGTCTTATGCGACTGCCCATGTTCTATAATCTGGATATGGAGGATGCGAAGAGAGTTGTGGATGCGATTGCTTCCTTTGACGGGTTTTGACAGAAGAAGGGGAGAGCTATGAAAAAAACAAAAAAATTACTGGCAGTTTTCGCAGCAGTCAGTGTGGCGTTGATGCTGCCGTTACAGACCATGGCTGCAGTGGATCTGAATGCGAAATATGATATCAGCACCAACCAGATCCAGGGATGGCCGGCAGGACCGGATATTACCTCAGATACCGGTATCCTGATGGATGCAGACACAGGAGTTGTTCTTTATAACAAGGGCGGAGATGAACAGAGATATCCGGCCAGCATTACCAAGATCATGACCTTGCTGGTGGCAGTGGAGAACTCCACCATGGATGAGAAGGTGACCTTTACAGAGACCGGGGTGCGTAATGTTACGGCAGATTCCAGTAATATCGGCACAAAGGTGGGCGAAGTCCTGACTATGGAGGATTGTCTTCATGCTCTGATCATCCAGTCTGCCAATGACGTTGCGGCACAGATCGCAGAGCATATCGGCGGGACAGAGCAGGCATTTATCGATATGATGAACCAGCGCGCCAGTGAGATCGGATGTACCAATACACATTTTGCAAATTCCAGCGGACTTCCGGATGATAATCATTATTCTTCAGCACGGGATATGGCGCTGATCTTCCGAGAAGGCCTGAAAAATGAAACATTCCGTACGGTCGTGGGCACACCGGACTATATCATCCAGCCTACAAATATGAACAGCCAGCAGAGGATCCTGCATACCCATCATCCTATGTTTGCACCGGAAAGCGGATTTTACTATGAAGGCTGCATTGGTGGAAAAACCGGAACTACCGTTGCGGCAGGGCATACACTTGTCACAGGAGTGACCAGAGATAATACCACATATATTGCAGTGACTATGCGTGGAACAGAGCTTTCCAATTCCTGTATGGACAGTACAGCTATGTTCAATTACGCATTTGAGAATTTCACAAAAACAGAAGTAAATGGCGGCTATGTATTCCTTCCAAAAGGGGTGGAGCTGAATTCCCTTACCGAGAAGTCAGAGAATACCAATGGGAAAACAGAAACCGGTTACTATTTCGGAGATTATCTGATCGGTACCGCAAGTGTTGCACAGGCAACTGATACACCGGTACCGGAACCGACCGCTGCAACAGAGGACAGCCAGGAAGCGGACAGTTCCGAAGCGGAAGATTCCACAGAAGCAGCAGAGGAAGATAACAGCAAAACAACAGAGAAGAGTACAGCCGGAGAGAGTACCAGCGAAAAAAAGAGCATTCCTGCCCTGCGTAAGATCCTTCTTATGATCATGGCAGCGATGATCCTGATCCTGATCGCCCTTCTTGCGGCTCTCAGAATAAAAGAAAAGAAACATCACAAATAAATCAAAACAGAAAAGGAGAAAGAAAAAATGGGAAAAATAAAAGTAACACAGTGCGGAGATATTGAAGGACTGAAAGTGATCGAGCCAACTGTATTTGGTGATTCCAGAGGATATTTCATGGAAACATACAATTATAACGATTTCAAGGAAGCAGGCATTGATGTGGAATTCGTTCAGGACAATCAGTCCAGCTCCCGTTATGGTGTTCTCCGCGGACTTCATTTCCAGATCAGCTATCCCCAGGACAAGCTGGTACGTGTGGTAAACGGAGAAGTGTTTGATGTTGCGGTTGACCTTCGTGAAGGCTCCAAGACCTTTGGAAAATGGTATGGTGTAGTCCTTTCCGCAGAAAACAAGAAACAGTTCTTTATTCCTAAGGGATTTGCTCATGGCTTCCTGGTACTTTCCGAGAATGCAGAGTTCACTTACAAGTGCTCTGATTTCTATCATCCAAACGATGAGGGCGGACTGATCTGGAATGACAAGGACATTAACGTTGAGTGGCCGATCCCGGAAGGTATGGAGCTTATTTTCTCCGACAAGGACCAGAAGTGGGGAAGCTTCGAGGAATATAAGAATCGATAAGGAATTGCAGAATGAAGAAAATATTAGCTTTGCCGGCGGAGCTGTACCAGAATCGAAAGCTGGTTTTAAGCCTTGCAAAAAATGATTTCAAAACAAAATATGCAGGATCCTATCTTGGTATTGTCTGGGCATTTATCCAGCCTATCGTAACGATCCTGGTCTACTGGTTTGTATTTTCCGTAGGACTGAAGGCCGGAACGGTATCGGATTACCCTTTTGTACTCTATCTGGTATCCGGTATCGTGCCGTGGTTTTTCTTCCAGGATGCATTAAACGGTGGAACCAATGCCCTGATCGAATACAATTATCTTGTGAAGAAGGTTGTATTCAAGATCAGCATCCTTCCCATCGTAAAGATCATCTCCGCACTTTTCGTGCATGTTTTCTTTGTGGCCTTTGCGCTGATCTTATGTGCATGCTACGGATATACACCAAGCCTTTATACATTGCAGATCATTTATTACTCTGTCTGCACCTTCCTTTTTGTACTGGGACTCGTGTATGCTACAAGTGCGATCGTCATTTTTTTCCGTGATCTGACCCAGATCATCAGTATTTTTCTTCAGGTGGGTGTATGGCTTACACCGATCATGTGGGATATCAATATGCTTTCTTCACATCCATGGCTGATCAAGCTGTTTAAGCTGAATCCGATGTACTATGTAGTTACGGGTTACCGCGATTCCATGCTTGGTCATATCGGGATCTGGAACCATGCTTCATGGACGATCTATTTCTGGGTAGTTACGATCCTGCTTTTCGGACTGGGATCTGTGATATTCAAACGTCTGAAGCCGCATTTTGCAGATGTGCTTTAATTGAATGCGGATGGCGGATATCCGCCTGATCCGGATCTGACAGTTCCCATGGGGGATTTGCTCTGTAAGGATAAAAAGCAGAACGGCGGCAGATTGTGAGAGTGAACGATTTACACAAAAGTGAGGTTGAAAATGGCAGAAGATATTGCGATTTCAGTAAATGATGTCAGTAAGATGTACAAGCTTTACGATAATCCTATGGATCGTCTTAAGGAGTCCCTGGGATTATCCAGAAAAAAGAAATATAAAGAGCATTATGCGCTCAACCATGTATCCTTTCAGGTGCATAAGGGAGAAACAGTGGGAATTATCGGAACAAATGGTTCTGGTAAATCCACGATCCTGAAGATCATCACCGGCGTACTTTCGCCCACGGCCGGGGAAATAGCCGTAAACGGAAGAATCTCAGCGCTTCTGGAGCTGGGAGCCGGATTTAACGGAGAATATTCCGGACTTGAAAATGTATATCTCAACGGAAGCATGATCGGTTTTTCCAGGGAAGAGATCGATGCCAAGCTGCAGTCTATTCTGGATTTTGCAGATATCGGTGATTTTATCTATCAGCCGGTAAAAACATACTCCAGTGGTATGTTCGTGCGTCTGGCTTTTGCGGTAGCTATCAATATCGATCCGGAGATTCTGATCGTTGATGAGGCTCTTTCCGTGGGAGATGTATTTTTCCAGGCAAAATGTTACCGGAAGTTCGAAGAGTTCAAGGAAATGGGGAAGACCATTCTGTTTGTAAGCCATGACCTGAGCAGCATCGGAAAATACTGTGACCGTGTTGTGCTTCTAAACAAAGGTGAGAAGCTTGCAGAGGGTGGTGCCAAGGAGATGGTCAATCTTTACCGTCGTGTGCTGGTCAATCAGTATGACGATGCAGATCTGGAAGAAAACACAGACGATGCAGAAGAGGGACAGGCGACGGAGAACCAGGCAGCCGGAGCAGACGTTTCACTGAAAGCACATACCGGAAGCGGTAAAGCTATGAAGGACAGCCTGAACCTGAATCCCAAGGTCCTGGAATACGGCAGTAAGCTTGGCGAGATCGTGGATTTTGCCATCCGGGATGATACAGGTATGATCACCAATGTGATCGAAAAAGGCAAGGAATTTTCCGTTCAGATGAAAGTGAAGTTCCAGGCAGATGTCAGCGATCCGATCTTTGCATTTACCCTGAAAGATCTGAAAGGCACCGAGATCACAGGAACCAATACCATGTATGAACATACGCCTCTGAAACCGCAGAAGGCAGGCGATGTCCGTGAGATCACCTTCAAACAGGTGATGCCTCTGGAGGCAGGGGAATATATGCTGTGTCTGGGCTGCACCGGATATAAAGACGGCGATTTTACCGTATTTCATCGTCTTTACGATGTGTGTAACCTGACCGTGATCACAGATAAGAAAGCAGTGGGATATTTTGATCTGTTTTCCAAAGTATCTGTGAAATAAGTGGAGGAACGACTATGGCGGAGTTGAATTTAGATTATTATACGGCGAAGGATCATTATTCCGATGGGGATATCGAGGAAACACTTCTGAAAATGGCACAGGAAGGCAAATCTTTTGAAGACTTGCCGGAGGAAGAGGTGAGTTTTCCAATGGTCTACCATTTTTCAGGGCTGCGGGAGAATATCTTAAGCTGGTATCCTCTGAAAAAGGCGGATTCCGTTCTGGAGATCGGAGCCGGATGCGGAGCCATTACCGGAATGCTTTGCCGCAAGGCCGGTCATGTGACTTCCGTGGAGCTTTCCAAACGTCGGGCAGATATCAATTATGCGAGAAACAGGGATAAGGAAAATCTGACGATCATGGTTGGAAACCTGAATGACATGACTTTTCCGGAAAAATTCGACTATGTGGTAGTAAACGGTGTGCTGGAGTATGCCATGAGCTTTACCGAGGGAAAAACTCCTTACGAGACATTTCTTCAGCGTATGGGCGCTTATCTGAAGCCGGAGGGAAGACTTCTGATCGCCATTGAGAACAGACTGGGATTGAAGTACTTTGCCGGAGCACCGGAGGATCACACAGATCTTCACTTTTTCGGAATCAATGGATATCCGGGAAATCAGTCTGTGCGCACCTTTTCCAAGAATGAACTGGGAGAGCTGCTGGAAAACAGCGGCTTTCCTTTTCTGCGCTTTTACTACCCGTATCCGGATTACAAATTTCCGACAGAGATTTTTACAGATGAGAGCCTTTATACCAATTCCTACGGAAGAAGCTATCCTGTATACACAGATAAGACAGCAGATCTTTTTGCAGAAAGTGAAGGCGTAAAGGCCTTCGAAAAAGAGAAGATCCTGGACAGCTTTGTGAATTCTTTTCTTGTGGAGGCAGGACGTACCGAAAACCGGGACCCGGAGGAAATCCTTTATGTGAAGCTGAACCAGGAGCGAAAAGAAAAGTTCCGTCTTCTGACCAGGATCGTCCGGGAGAACGGAGAGGTCCGTGCGGAAAAAGAGGCTATGGTGCCCCAGGCTGAGGAATTTGTGGAAAAACTGGAAAAAACCGGAACAGAGAGTACTGGATCCGATAAATACAAGAATCTTCCCTGCAGGGCAGAAAACGGAAAGATCTCTTATCCGCTCCTTACTGGAAAAACTCTTCACCAGGAAATCGCAGAGCTTGCCTATAAAGAAGATCTTGAAGAGATCAAGGCCCTTCTTAAAAAATTCTATCAGGAATTTTTCGGGGCTCGTCAGGTTGTGGATTACAGGACCGGAGAGTTCCGCGAGGTATTTGGTGATCATCCGGGAAGAGAGGATTACGAATGTGTCTGCCCGGCCAATGTGGACCTGATCTGCAGCAACATCTTTATGGGAGAAAAGGAAAATCAGATCATAGATTATGAGTGGATGTTTGATTTCCCTGTGCCTGTGAATTTTATCATGTGGCGCCTGATCCATGAACTGTATACACATGTTTCTGAGCTGCCGCGGTTATGTCATGAGGATGAGATGATGGCGGAGTTTGACATCAGCTATACAGACTATGAGATATTTATGGATTGGACCATGCATTTCGTCTATGAGTATGTGGGCTGTGGTTCTCTGATCCCGTTTGAACAGAAAAAAGTGCCGGTTTCCGTAACAGAGCTGGTGAACAGAGAAAGAGAAAAGCATCAGATGCACAGCAAGATATACTATGATCTTGGTGAGGGATTCTGTGAAGAGCATACACTTTATGCAGAGGGAAAACTTTCCGGAAACCGTTTCCGGGTAGAGTTTGCGCTTTCCGGTATCAAAGGAATACGAAATCTCCGCTGGAATCCCGCAAACGGTCATTTCCTGAAAGTGAGGATAGAGCGTCTGGATTGTGGATGCAGCGCGGAGCTTGTGCCTCAGGGTGTCCATATGAAAGTGGATAACAGTACCACTGCGTTTTTTACCACCGATGGCTTTTATCTTATCGATGTTACACACCCGGAAAATGTGGACAGGATTGTAATAGAGGGAAAACTTGACTGCCTTGAGCTTCCGGATGTGGAAAAGCTTCTGGCCTTTGAAAAAGAGCGTGAAGTACGAAGAGAACAGGAGCGTATCAGAAAAGAGGCTGAACGTGCCGCAAAGCAAGCTGCAGAGGAAGCAGCACGTGCGCAGGAAGAGGCCCTTCGTCATCCAGGCAAAAAAGCGCAGGTAAAGAGACTGGTCAAAAAGGTTCTTCGCTATCATACAGAGCCGGCGGCAGTGATGGGAGTGGAGACAACTCCTACCTGTATGGGCAGTGTTGATTTCTTCCATTATGAGAATGGCACCTTAAATGCCATTGGCTGGGCCTTTGATCCGACGTTTGCGTCTATGGGACAGCCAAGGATCGCATTTTATCAGGGAACACAGAAGCTTCAGGAGGCTTCCTGTACTACGATCTACCGTACGGATGTGGCTAATGCCATTGGAAATCCGGATGCGGAAAGTGCCGGGTTTTCTTTCCTGGCAACGGTTCTTGCGCCGGCAGAGACTTCTGTTTTCCTGGAATACGGAACCGCAGCGGATACCGGAAGATTCCTTATCGGAAAGATCCCGGGAACCAGGGATCAGAAAGAGCTTCTGGTATACGCGATCGAAGATCCGAAGAGTATCGGAAATCTCCGCCATTTCAAACAGCGTCATGTACGCAGCACGAGAAAGGCATATCCACAGGCAGTCTATCAGCAGAAGGTGGATGTGATCGTGCCGGTTTACAACGGACTGGAGTATTTTGATGCCCTGTTTTCCGGAATTGAAAAAACGAAGGTTCCTTATCGTCTGATCATCGTAAATGACAAGAGTCCGGATCCTGAGGTAGGAAACTATCTGGAAAAATATGCCGCAGAGCATGACAATGTGGTACTTCTGAATAATGAGACCAATATGGGCTTTCTTCCGTCTGTAAACCGTGGATTAAAGATGGCGGAAAATCATGTGGCTCTTGTAAATACAGATGTGGAGGTTCCGGAAGAGTGGCTGGAGCGCCTGATGCTTCCGATCTTTGCAAAGGAAAATATTGCAACTACTACACCGTTTACCACCTGCGGAACCATCTGCAGCTTCCCGGATTTCTGCCGGGATAACAAACTGTTTGAGGGAATGCCGCTGTGGGAGATCGATGATGAATTCCGCATGATCCGTCCGCAGTATCCGGCTATGCCTACCGGTGTGGGCTTCTGCATGGGTATGAACCTGAAAGCGATCCAGGAGGTTGGCCTTCTGGATGAGGAGAATTTCGGAAAAGGCTACGGTGAGGAGAATGACTGGTGCCAGCGTGCCATAGCTGCAGGCTATGAGAACGTGCATGTGGATAACCTGTTTGTATATCACAAGCATGGTGGAAGCTTCCCGTCTGAGGAAAAGCAGAGACTTCTGAAAGAGCACAGTGAGGCGCTGCTCCGCAAGCATCCGGATTACAACAAGGATACTGCGGATTACTGCAGAAGAGACCCGCTTCGTCCGGTAAGACTCTACGTGGAAATGAAGCTTCTCAACAGGAAGCTGGATGTGCCTACCATTGTGGCCTTTGACCATGATCTTGGCGGCGGTGCAACGGCTTATCTTGTGGAGAAAAGACGTCTGGCTCTGCGGGAAGGATACCGTTTTGTGACCATCCGCTATAATATCGTAAGCAATCGTTTTTACTTTACGTATCAGTATAAGCAGTATGAGATGGAATTTTTTGCAAATGATCTGGAAACTGCCCTTGGTGAGCTGATGCGTGTGGATGAGATCTGGATCAACGAGCTTGTGACCTATCAGAATATTTACGGAACCCTGGAACGTATCCTGCGTCTTAAGAGAGAGCAGGGTGCGAAGCTCCTTATGCTTCTTCATGATTTCTTTGCCCTTTGCCCGGCAGTGAATCTGATCGATGC
The DNA here is from genome assembly GCF_004167315.1 of Blautia sp. aa_0143. Lineage (NCBI taxonomy): Bacteria > Bacillati > Bacillota > Clostridia > Lachnospirales > Lachnospiraceae > Blautia > Blautia sp. aa_0143. Next base: position 50,529 of record NZ_RCXU01000024.1, on the reverse strand, counting down.
AGAAGGAAAATACTGTGGTGTTCCATCCTGTGAGGTCTGCGATAAATGTATTCCGGATAACCGCAGCAATGCCTGCACAGAATACGGAACCGGAACGCTCTGGCGTACAAAATTCCGGGAATTTCTGTCAAACTGTGATGAGATCCGTGCATTTTCCGATGATACGGCAAGGCTGTTCAAGCGTGCTTATCCGGATGTATACAATCTCCATGTGATCCCGCATGCACCCCATTACCTTCCGGCAGTGAAAAAAAATAAAAAAACCACAGAGACCTTTAACATTGGTCTTATCGGCGTACTCTGCTACAAAAAAGGCCTGGAGGTTGTGAAGGCGCTTGCAGGATATATCGAAGAGAATGAACTGAATATCCGTCTGAGACTGATCGGTACTTCCGACGAAGAGATCGAAAGTCCGGTATTTTCCCAGACAGGAAGATATACAAGAGAGGAGATTCCAAGACTTACCCTGGAGCAGGATATTGATATGTTCCTGATCCCGTCCGTATGGCCGGAGACCTTCTCCTACACAACCTCGGAGATCATTTCCATGGGATTTCCGGTAGCGGTACTTCCGGTAGGTGCACCTGTAGAACGTGTGAAACGCTATGCCAAGGGCCTTGTCCTGAAAGATGAGAAGCCGGAGAATATTGTGGAAGAGATGATTTCTCTGTGGAAAACTCTCGGCGAAAGTGAGCTCCCTGTGGAAAAACGCAGGCTTCTTTTCGTAGGAGAGGAGATTTCCTTTGCTTCCAGATATCGTGTGGAGCATTTCCGGGAGCAGCTGATCCTTAAAGGCTATGCATCGAAGTTTATCCAGATAGACCAGGCAGAGCAGGAAAAGATCGAGGAATATACAGCGATCGTGATGTACCGCTGCAGCAAGCTGATGGAAGCAGAACTGCTTGCCAACCGGGCGAAAGCAGCCGGAATCCCTGTTTACTATGATGTGGATGACCTGGTATTTAATTACGAAAAAATTTCCGGGCTGCATTTCCTGAAGGGAAGCGAGTACAGTGACTTCCGCACAACTACAGACCGTATCCGCGGATGTATGGGATTCTGCGACGGATATTTTACATCTACGGAGACACTGGCAGGAGAGATCCGGGAAGAATTTCCGGAAAAACCGGTGGTGATCAACCGAAACTGTATGAGTATGGAGATGGAGATCCTGTCTCACGAGGCTGTGGAGCAGACAGACAAGGCTAAAGACCGGATCTATATCGGATATTTAAGTGGTTCCAAAACGCATGATCAGGATTTTGCCCAGGTGGAGGCAGCACTTCTGGAGGTGATGGAGCGCCACCCGGAGGTTTACCTGAAGCTGGTGGGTGTATTGGATGAATCCGGAATGGAGCCGGTGCAGAACCGCATCGAGAAGCTTCCGTTTATGGACTGGAGACAGCTGCCTGCCGTGATCGCAGGACTTGATATCAATCTGATGCCACTGGAGAACAGCCTGTTCCACTGGTGCAAATCCGAGAATAAGTGGACAGAGGCTGCCCTTGTAAAGGTTCCGAGTGTCATGAGCCGTAACTGTGAGATGGAATACGTGGTCGAAAACGGAAAAGATGGCTGGATGTGCACCACAAAAGAAGAGTGGGTCAATGCCTTGGAAGCTCTGGTTACTGATGAGAAGGCCAGAAAAGCCATGGGTGAGGCTGCACATCAGAAGGTTATGGAACATTACCTTACAGTAAATACCGGAAAGGATGCAATGGAGGAATTGTTATGCAGCGAGAGCTATACGAAGTAGAAAAGGACAGGTTTGACCTGAAGGACAGTTCTCTGTATCACCTTCAGGGAACCTGGCCGAAGGATCATAAGCCGGAAGCCGTTCTTGACGGGGAAAAGCTTCCGGCAGCCATCAGTGCCCAGGAGCGTGTCAGCGCCCTGGAGCGCTTTAAGGATCTGGATCTGGTAAACGGAGAACGTGTGCAGATGGAAATCTGCCTGCCGGATCTGGAGGGCAAAAAGAAGCTTGTTGTTTATGCGGTAAAGGGTGAAAAACGTGTCCGGTGGTTTTCTGTTCCTGCAGCACAGCTTTACAGGAAACAGGGAAAACCGCAGTACTTTATTGAGAGCATCGAGGTGGAAGCCGGGGAAAAGATCTGCCGTGTCCGTGGCTGGGCAGCCTTTAACAGCCCCCTGACCATACGCCTGGAGGATCGCAGCCGGAAGGAAATCCCCTGCGAGATCACCAGACTGAAACGTGTGGATGTACAGAATCAGTACCAGGAAACAGAGATCGATGAGAAGAGCGGTTTTTTCTTTGAATTCCATTATGACAGTGTGAAGGAATTCTACATTGTATTTGAGGCAGGCAATGTGCGGACGCTTCGTCTGGTACATCTGCAGCCACAGAAGCGCCTTGCGGAGAAAGTTGCGGTATATTTCCGTAAGGGAAGCCGTTACATGAAGCTTCACGGGGCAGCAGCCCTTACCGGAAAGGTATTTGGAAAGGTGCTGGACCGTAAAAACCGTCCGGTGGATTATTCCAAATGGATTGTGAAGCATCTGCCGGACAAGGCAGAGCTTGCAGAAGAAAGAAAAACGAAATTTTCCAGGAATCCAAAATTCAGTATTGTGATCCCGCTTTACAAAACACCGGAAAAATATCTCCAGCAGCTGGTAGATTCCATAGAAGCCCAGACCTACGGGAACTGGGAGCTCTGTCTTTCCGACGGAAGCGGAGTAGATTCTCCTCTTACCGATTATCTGAACAGGCTGGAAAAAAGTGATGACAGGATCCGTGTGATCCGCAACGACCAGGCACTTCAGATCGCAGAGAATACCAATGCGGCCATGAAAGCGGCAACAGGAGATTTTATCGTGTTTGCAGATCATGATGATGAGCTGACGCCGGACGCCTTGTTCCGGTGTGTGAAAGCGCTGAATGAGGATCCGGAGCTTAAGGTTCTGTATTCCGATGAAGATAAGATGTCCATGGACGGGCACAAATTCTTTCAGCCGCATTTCAAACCGGACTTCAATATTGATCTTTTGTGTACAGTAAACTACATCTGTCATCTTTTTGTCGTAAAAAAAGAAATCGTGGATCAGATCGGAATGCTGAAAAAGGAATTTGACGGTGCACAGGATTATGATTTTGTGTTCCGCTGTGTGGAAGCTGCGGGAAGAGAGCAGATCCATCATATCCCCAGGATCCTTTATCACTGGAGATGCCATGAGGATTCCACAGCAGAGAATCCGGAAAGCAAAATGTATGCCTTTGATGCAGGAGCACGTGCCATCAAGGCTCATTATGACAGGATCGGAGTTCCGGTGGAAATCGAAAAGGGTGAATATCTTGGACTTTACCGTACAAAATTCCTCTGGGAGGAAAAACCGCTGATTTCCATTATCATCCCAAACAAGGATCACATCGATGATCTGAAGAGATGTATTGATTCCATCGAAGAAAAGGCAACTTACCGCAATTATGAGTATGTGATCGTGGAGAATAACAGTACGGAGGATGAGACCTTTGCTTACTATAAAGAGCTGGAAGCATCCAATCCGAAAGCCCATGTGGTGTACTGGGATGGTATTTTCAACTATTCTGCCATCAATAATTTCGGAGCTGCTCATGCTAAGGGTGACTATCTGCTTCTTCTCAACAATGATACGGAGATCATCAGTCCGGACTGTCTGGAGCAGCTTTTGGGATACTGTATGAGACCGGATGTGGGAGCTGTAGGAGCGCGGCTCTATTATGAGGATGATACCGTGCAGCATGCAGGAGTAGTCGTTGGCTTCGGCGGTATTGCGGGACACTGCTTTGTGCAGCAGAAGAGAGACGCTACCGGATACTGCCACAGGATCATCTGTGCCCAGGATTACAGCGCTGTAACCGCAGCCTGCATGATGGTGAAGCGTGAGGCCTTTGATAAGGTTCACGGATTAAGTGAGGAATTTCAGGTTGCCTTTAATGACATAGATTTCTGCCTTCGTCTGGGAAAAGCCGGATATCTGGTTGTATACAATCCTTATGCGGAGCTTTATCACTATGAATCCAAATCCAGAGGTCTTGAGGATACACCGGAGAAGGTGGCAAGATTTAACCGCGAGATCGCTTCCTTTGAGAAGCACTGGCCGGAGATCCTCCGTGACGGAGATCCTTACTATAATCCGAACCTTACACTGGAGAGCCAGGATTTCTCTCTGAAGCGGATATAGGAGGTTATATTTTGGAAAAGAAAAAAATCTGGAAGGATGAGAGAGTTCAGGCAGGGGTTCTTGTCCTGGCAGCATTTCTGCTCCTGACTGCATGGGCGTTTATGCAGCCCCTGGGGGCAGGCCCCGATGAAAAAATGCGCTACATGGTGGCACAGTATCTTCATGAGCATCCGGGAAAGCTGCCTCTTGGAGATGAGCCAACCATCCGTGATGCGACATGGGGGATTTCCTATGCCTATTATCCGATCCTTTCCTATATGGTATCTGCTGTCTTTATGGGGATCGCAGGTTTGTTCCATGCATCTGCAGACGGATTACTCCATGCGGCGAGGATGGCAGATGTGCTCTTTGTGACTGGAGCGGTATATTTTGTGGTGAAAGCATCCGGAAAGCTTTTTCCGAAAGAGGGAAGATGGCTGTTTGCCGCACTGGCAGGCTTTATGCCGCAGGCATTGTTTCTGGGAACTTATGTAAACACGGATTCCCTGGCGCTTTTATCCATGGCGATGATCCTGTATTCCTGGTCCTGTTATCTGGAAGCGAGAGACTGGAGCTTCAGAAATTCGATCCTTCTGGCTGTTGGAATGGCAGTCTGTGCACTGTCCTACTATAATGCCTACGGATGGATCTTATGCAGCTTCCTGTTTTTCTGCCTGACAGTCCTTCTGTGCAGGGAAGAGCCGGTAAAACAGAGAGTTGCATTTCTGCTCCGGAGAGGGATCGTGATCGCGGCAGTAACCCTTGCCTTATGCGGCTGGTGGTTTATACGAAATGCCGTTCTCTATGACGGAGATCTTATCGGAAGAAAAGCCTGTGCACAGTGTGCGGAAAAATATGCGGCTGTTGATTACAGACCGTCCAGATACCCTACACCGGAGAAGCTGAACTGGTCATGGAAGGATATCCTTCTGTATCAGGACCCGGGCTGGCAGCATAACTGGCTGCTGACAGTTCTGGTAAGCTTTATCGGAACCTTTGGCCTGATGCAGATCTATATGCCTTATAGTGTGAGCAAGGCATATTTCCTGTTCTTTGGAATGGGTGGGATCGGTATTTTGACCATGCTGGGAATATTTTATCCGAAGAAACGTACTGTGGTAAAAGAACGAAAAGCAGCAGGAAGTGAAAAGCTGAAGATAAAAACAATAACCGTGTACGATAAATGGGACAGAAAAGGGATCTTTCATCTGCTGCTGATCCTTCTGATCCTGATCCCTGTGGGTCTGTTTATGTATTATGTATATTATAGTGACAACCAGGCACAGGGACGTTATATCATGCCGGCACTGTATCCGGCCATGTATTTTGTGACAGCCGGCTGGAATCGTCTGCTTGAGCGTTTTGTAAAAAAGGAAAATATCAGAATGTGGATATACCGGGTCCTGACAGCACTTCTGGCTGCTTCGCCGTTTTTATGCTATATCTTCCTGGTAGTTCCGTTTTATGGCTGACACCCCGATGGGTGAGATGGCAGAAAAAAATCCCTTCTATGTATCCGGATATGACCGGTACATAGGAGGGATTTTTTAATTCTGAAGTATATCCGCCTGGGGACCAAGATCAGGAACGGATGATCCGGATCATGCGCCACAGCAGAAGGATCAGGAGCAGGATGCCCACACCGCCAATGGCAAAATACGGGATCTGGGATCTGGATTCGGAATAAGCTTTTGCAGAATCCATGTTTTCATCATTTTCCAGTACATCGGAGGAGCTTTCCTGGGAGGGATCCTCGACAACTGCAGTTCCCACCTGAGTTCCGCCAAAGGAATAGGTGCGTAAGATCTGACCATCAGATTCCGTATCTTCCGTAGTCAGGTCGTCTGCGGTCGCGCCGGATGGAACCATTACAGTGCCGCCGGACAGGATGTGAAAATCATCCTCGCTGAGATCCAGAAGCTGGAAATTGGAAAAACCGTAATCCAGAAGTGAGATCGCTTCGTTGGCTGTCTGACCGGTCGCTCCGTTCATGACTACTGCGATCAGAGTAGTACCGTTTCGCTGTGCAGATGTGACAAGAACGCTTCCGGAAGCAGTGGTGGTACTTTCACGACCGCCGATACATCCTTCATAATAGGAAGCGGATGCAGGATCTGTCATGGTAAAAGAGCTTGTCAGGTTACGGGTACCGCCGGAAACATTGGTAGCTGGGATCGTATAGGAGGTGGCTCCGGAGATGGTGCGGAAGCTGTCATTACGGATAGCCGCCTGCATGATCAGAGCCAGATCATGTGCTGTGGTATGCTGGTTGTCATCCGGGAGACCGGTAGGATTGGTGAATACCGTATTGGTACATCCTAGCTCCTTGGCACGGTCGTTCATTTTCTGGACAAAGGCATCTACAGATCCACCGATCTGTTCTGCAACCTGGAGTGCAATGTCATTGGCAGAGGCCAGCATCAGAGCGTAAAGGCACTGCTCCATGGTAAATACCTCTCCGAGCTGTGAGGAAATATGAGCGCCTCCGTCTGTAACACCGGATACGCCGGTTTCTGTCATGGTAACCTGATCGTCAAGCTGGCTGTTCTCCAGTGCCAGAAGACAGGTCATGATCTTAACTGCGCCGGCCGGAGAAAGCGTGGTGTCCATATCCTTGGCATAGAGGATCGTATCGGAAGTATCTTCCATGATCACGGCAGATGCGGAAGTGATCTCAGGCCCCTGAGGCCATCCGCTGATCCCATTGGTGGTAATACCGGAGGATACAGCAACAGCGGTTTCTTCTGTGGCGAAAACTGGAGTCTGGAACACCATGGAAGCGGAGATCCCAATAGCCAGAAGCGCTGTGGTTATTCTTGATTTTTTCATGATAAATGGTACTCCTGTATAAAAAATAATTCTTATGTAAGCAATACATACGTAAGCTCAGTATAACACATTTCCTCTCTTCCTTGCAAAAAAAATGATGGAATGGTAAAATATGTTCATCAAACTGTTACTGAGAACAGAGTGAACAGTAACATCAAACTGAGTAATACGGAGATAATATATGAGTAAAGATGATTCTACAGGAAAGATCCAATGGGACAGACTTATAAAGAAGCTTTCCCCCTATACAGTACAGAAGGGCCTAAGATACCTGAAGCATTATGGTCTGAAAGAGTTCTGGATCCGGCTTCATGAACGTTTTGAACCGGAAGAGGTTCCTTACGGACCATGGTATGAGGCATACAGACCTGACGAGGAAACACTGGAGAAGCAGCGGAAACGCAAATTTCCGGATGGGCCGTTGATCAGCATTGTGGTACCTGCATATCTGACACCGGAGCGTTTTTTAAGACAGATGCTGGACTCTCTCCTTGCACAGACATATGAGAACTGGGAGCTGTGTCTGGCAAACGGAAGTCCGGAGGATCCAGACATGCAGACTGTGCTGAGATCCTATGCAGAGATGGACAGGAGGATCCGCTATCAGGATCTGAAAGAGAATCTTGGCATTGCAGAAAATACAAACGCGGCTTTTGCCATGGCAGAGGGTGATTTTATCGCACTTCTGGATCATGATGATCTGCTGGCACCTAATGCATTGTATGAGATCGCGGCGGCACTGGAGGAGCATCCAGAGGCGGATGTGATCTATACAGATGAGGATAAGGTCACGACAGATCTTTCTGAACATTTTCAGCCCCATCTGAAACCGGACTTTAACCTGGATCTTTTAAGATCCAATAATTATATCTGCCATTTTCTGGTGGTAAGACGTTCCGTAGTGCAGACAGTGGGCGGATTCCGCCGGGAATTTGACGGCGCCCAGGATTATGATTTCATTTTCCGCTGTGTGGAGCAGGCCAGGGAAGTGGTCCATGTACCGGAGATCCTTTATCACTGGAGGACCCACAAATCCTCCACAGCAGATAATCCGGCAAGCAAGATGTATGCTTTTGAAGCCGGCAGACGTGCCATTGAGGGGAATCTCAAACGGACCGGAACTCCGGGAACCGTGGAGCATACTCCGGATTTTGGATTTTACCGTGTGAAGTATCCGGTGCAGGGAGAACCTCTGGTTTCTGTTATCATTCCAAACCGTGAGGAGAAAGAAACGCTTCAGGCTTGCGTGGAATCCATTTTTGAAAAAACTGCCTACAAAAATTACGAGATCATCGTTGTGGAGAATAACAGCAGCTCCGAAGAGATCTTCCGGTATTACAGAAAGCTTTCGGAGGATCCCAGGGTCCATCTGATCCGCTGGAAAAAAGGCTTCAACTATTCTGCCATCAACAATTTCGGGGTGCGCCATGCCAAAGGAGATTACCTGCTTTTTCTGAATAATGACGTAAAGGTCATCGATCCGGACTGGATGTCAGAGATGCTGAGCGTGTGCCAGCGTAAGGAAACAGGTGCAGTTGGCGTCAAGCTGATCTATCCGGATAACACCATTCAGCATGCAGGCTGCGTGGTGGGAATGGGCGGAATTGCCGGGAACATGTTTGTGAATATGCCGGCAGAGCGTACTGGATATCTCCATAAGGCCTCTCTTTTGCAGGATATGAGCTGTGTGACTGCAGCATGTATGATGATGAAGAAGGAAGTTTTTCTGGAGGCAGGAGGCTTTACGGAAGAGCTTGCAGTTGCGTTTAATGATGTGGATCTCTGTCTGAAGGTGCGAAGCCACGGCCATCTGATCGTCTATGATCCGTATGTGAAGCTCTATCATTACGAATCCAAGTCAAGAGGCACTGAGGACAGCGAGGAAAAGGTCCGCCGTTTCCAGACGGAGATCGAATACATGCGCTGTCACTGGCTGGATATCCTGAAAAAAGGAGATCCATACTATAACAAAAATCTTTCTTTAACCAAATGGAATTATTCCCTGAAGCCCCTTCCGGGAATGGGAAAGAAGAAGGGATAAAGCAATGCAGGAAGTATCAGTAGTCATACCAAACTTTAACGGAATGGCATATCTGGATGGTGTTCTTTCCAGTCTTGAAAGACAGACTATCCGTAATTTTGAGGTTATACTAGTGGATAATGGTTCCACTGATGGCAGCTGTGCGTTTGTTTCGGCGGAATATCCATGGGTACACATGATACAGCTTCAGGAGAATTACGGCTTCAGCAGAGCCGTCAATGAAGGGATCCATGCGGCACGTTCCCCATATGTGCTACTTCTGAACAATGATACGGAAGCGGAACCGGATTTCCTGGAGGAGATGGTTGCTGCCCTGCGCAGACATAAGAAGGCATTTTCCTGTCAGGCAAGGATGATCCAGCTTCATGACAGGGACAAGATGGATGATGCCGGAAATTATTACTGTGCCCTTGGCTGGGCTTTTGCCAGGGGAAAAGGCAAGGATATCAGCCATTATGACCGAGAGCAGAAGATTTTTTCCACCTGTGCGGGAGCTGCGATCTACCGGAAGAAATTTATTGACAGGATCGGAGATTTTGATGAGGAGCATTTTGCTTATCTGGAGGATCTGGATATCGGCTATCGTGCCAGGATCTGCGGTTATCAGAACTGGTATGCTCCAAAAGCGAAGGTTTATCATGTAGGAAGCGGCACCAGCGGCTCCAGATATAATCAGTTTAAGATCCGGTATTCTTCCAGAAACAATATTTATCTTATCTATAAGAATATGCCGTTTCTCCAGATCGTGCTGAACCTTCCGTTTTTTCTGGTGGGATTCGGTGCGAAGATCCTGTTTTTTGCGTCCAAGGGATTCGGACGTGAGTACCTTGCAGGCATCAAAAACGGCTTTCAGATCAGCCGCAAAAACAAAAAAGTCAGATTTTCCATGAGGAATCTTCCGCGTTATATACAGCTCCAGTTTGAACTCTGGATCAACATTTTTAGGCGTTTTGCCGGTTAAGACATCATATTTTCACAGAATTTTTATATTTCGGAGGGAAGATTTTATTGCTTTTGAGTTTCATCTATTATAAGATAAAAGCAATGAACTTAAATGAGGTGGCGGAAATTGATTAAAGACAACCAGAAAAATTTCAGTCGTCTCCATATGCTGATCGATGTATTTGTGATCGCGGCCTCCTATGCCCTGGCCTGGTTGATCCGTTTTCAGGGAATTTTTGAACATTCGGCGGTCCAGTCCAAGACCGTCCAGGAATATATGTTTATGCTGATATTCATTATTCCGGGATATTTACTTCTTTATCAGGCCTTTGATCTTTATACACCGATGCGAATGCAGGGGCGTCGTCTCGTACTTGCCGGAATTGTGAAGGCAAATGCGTTAGGGCTCCTTATCATCATGTTTGCACTTTACAATTTTAAAGAGCTGGACTATTCCCGTCTTACTCTGGTTTCTTTCTGTGTGATCAATATCGTCCTGGAATGGTTTGTGCGTATGGTCATATTTTACATTCTCCGGGATATGCGCAAAAAAGGAATGAACCAGAAACAGGTGCTGCTGGTAGGATACAGCCGTGCTGCCGAGGAATATGTAGACAGGATCCTGCAGAATCCGCAATGGGGATACGTGATCAGGGGCATACTGGATGACAATGTGCCGGCAGGCACTACTTATAAGGGCGTTAAGGTGATCGGTCGAATCGCCAATCTGATGATCATCCTTCCATCCAGTCGTCTGGATGAGATAGCCATTACCCTGGGCTTAAGTGAGTATTATCGTCTGGAAGAGATCGTTGCACTCTGTGAAAAATCCGGCGTGCACACAAAATTTATTCCGGATTATAATAATATTATTCCGACCAAACCATATACAGAAGATATTCTCGGGCTTCCGGTGATCAATATCCGGTATGTGCCCCTGAGCAACACGTTTAATGCACTGATCAAGAGATCTATGGATATTGCAGGCGCGATCGTTGCGATCATTGTGTCCTCACCAGTGATGCTGGTGTTGTGTATGTTGATCAAGCTGACTTCGCCGGGACCGCTGATCTATAAGCAGGAACGTGTCGGGCTTCATAATCAGACTTTCCGGATGTATAAATTCCGTTCCATGGAGATCCAGAAAGAATCAGAAGAAAAAAAGGCGTGGACAGTAAAGAACGATCCAAGAGTTACCGGAATCGGTAAATTTATGCGTCATACCAGTCTGGATGAGCTTCCACAGCTTTTTAACATTCTGAAGGGTGAGATGAGTCTTGTGGGACCAAGACCGGAGCGGCCGTTTTTTGTAGAAAAGTTTAGGGAGGAGATACCACGTTATATGGTCAAGCATCAGGTGCGGCCGGGTCTTACCGGGTGGGCACAGGTAAATGGCTATCGTGGAGATACTTCTATCAGAAAAAGGATAGAGTGTGATCTGTATTATATCGAAAACTGGTCTGTGGGATTTGATATAAAGATCATGTTTCTTACCATATTCAAAGGATTTATTAATAAGAACGCATACTAAAAAGGGGAAAAGGAAAAGATGTCAAAACCTCGGAAAAAAAGCAAGAAGATTTTATTTATCCTGGAGATCGTCGTACTGCTCCTGTTTATCGGAGGTCTGTTCGTTTATGGTCAGATCTCAGCCAAACTGGATAAGATCGACATCCAGGAAACAGATCTTGCAGACCAGGATATTGTAACTAATGATCAGGCACCGCAGATGACGGGATATACCACCTATGCACTGTTCGGACTGGACCACAGAAGCAAGAATGAGAAGCTGAATACAGAGAACAGTGATACCATCATCATTGCGAGTATCAACAATGATACGAAGGCAGTCAAACTTGTGTCTGTCTATAGAGATACCCTTCTCAATGTAAAGGATGATACCTATTCCAAAGCCAATTCGGCATATGCATTTGGCGGACCGACCAACGCGGTTTCCATGCTGAATACGAATCTGGATCTGAATATCACAGATTATGTTGCCATTGATTTTAATGCGCTGGTAACTGTGGTAGACTGCCTCGGAGGATTGGACATCCCTCTTTCCTATGCGGAGATCGTTCATATGAACAATTACTGTGTGGAGACATCAGAGGAAACCGGAAAGAGCTACACACCGATCGAACTGCCGGATCCGAAGCCGGAGGATGAGGAAGCGATCGTAGATACCTATCATCTTAATGGTGTACAGGCTACCTCCTACTGCCGTATCCGTTATACTGCAAGTCTTGATATGGGACGTACCGAGAGACAGAGACGAGTGATCCAGATGATCGTAGATAAGGCGAAAAAGGCAGGACTTTCCACTATCTTTGATATTATGGATCAGGTATTCCCGATGGTCAAAACTTCTGTTTCCAAAACAGAGATCCTGAAGATGATCCCGGCTATGATCGGCTACAGTATTGATGAAACTACAGGCTTCCCCAACGATTATAAATTTGCTCAGGTAAAGGGCAGCGTTATCGTACCTACTACACTGGAATCCAATGTTCTGAAGATGCATCAGTTTCTGTATGGAGACACCAGTTACACTCCGACGCAGGATGTACTCAACAGAAGTGCCCAGATTACAAATATCGCAGGCGGAGGCGACGTGCAGGACACTGCACCTGCGGTGACAGATACACCGAATGACGCAACGGATGATTCGTACACGTGGCAGGGAGATACATCCACAGATTACAGCAGTACGGACACAAGTGATGATGCTGATTACAGCACAGACACAGATTATGATTCGGATTACTCCGGAGACGATTACAGCACAGATACGGATTATTCCGGAGACGATTACAGCACAGATACGGACTATTCCGGAGGCGATTCCGATACGGATTATAACGATTATACCGACGGAGAAGATTATTCGGAGAATGAATAAAACATCAAAATAAGCAACCAGCAGAAGGGACCATCCAGTAACGGGTGGTCCTTTCTGGACAGGAGACAAATATGAAAACATTAAAAACAGACGTGATCATCCCGGCATACCGTCCGGGAGAAGAATTTGAAAAACTGCTGGAAAGACTCAGCGCACAGAAATATCCTATCAATAAGATTCTTGTCATGAATACAGAAAAGAAATTTTGGAAAGAGACCTGGGAACAGGAATATCCGCTTGTGGAAGTCCGGCATCTTACAAAAGAAGAATTTGACCATGGCGGTACCAGAAGGCAGGCGGCAGAGCTTTCGGATGCGGAGATCCTTGTATTTATGACACAGGATGCAATGCCGGCAGACAGGGAACTGATCGGAGCACTGGTAGGAGCTCTTGCAGAGAATCCACAGGCAGGAGCCGCTTATGCGTGTCAGCTTCCCAAAAAGGACTGCAGATTTCTGGAAAAATATACCCGTTCCTTTAATTATCCGGAACAGTCCTGTCTGAAAACGGAAAAAGATGTACAGACCTACGGGATCAAAACATATTTCTGCTCCAACGTCTGTGCTGCTTATGATCACAGGATTTATGATGAGATTGGTGGATTTCCGGAGCATGCTATTTTTAATGAAGATATGATCTATGCAGGCTGGATGGTAAAAAAAGGCTATGGAGTTGCCTATGTATCAGAAGCGCGTGTATATCATTCTCACAATTACACCTGTATGCAGCAGTTCCACAGGAATTTTGATCTGGGAGTTTCCCAGGCGGAGCATCCGGAGGTTTTTGAAGGAGTGCCTTCCGAAGGTGAGGGCATCCGGTTGGTTAAAAAAAGCATGGCATATCTTCTGAAAACAGGCCACATATGGCTGATCCCCGGACTGTTTTTGCAGAGCGCTTCCAAATACGCCGGATATTTTCTCGGAAAACGATACAAAAAGCTCCCTGAAAAAATGATCCGATCCTGCACCATGAATCCGGAATACTGGAAAAAGAACAAATAAGAGCAGGTCACGGTTTTTTAAAAGAGATATCACAGTTTAAACACAATTCCCTGTTAAACTGTCTTTTATAAGAAAAATAAATGTTACTGAGAACGGAGTGAGCAGTAACAGATACATGCATCAGATAACATAGAAGGGAGCACCAGAGGTATGAGTGAAGAGAATAAATGGGGGACAGACTTGCCGGATGAGGATAAGAATGCTTCGGCAGAACAGAAACCGCTGACGCATCCTTATTCTGAGGGACGCAGGATGCAGGAGAGCGGACAGGACAATTATGCAGGTGCCGGACAGAGTGAAGGCGCTTCGCAGGAGAAACCCCAATACGGACATTATGAGGTGCATCAGCCTCAGGCCGGTAATTATGCCGGTGGAAATATACCGCCCAAAAAGCCGCGGAAAAAGAGAGATTTTTCAGGCAACAACAGCTTTGGAAAGAAAGCAGCCACTGCGGTGGCACTGGCTGTGATCTTTGGGCTGGTAGCCGGAGTAGTTTTTCAGGGTGTGAATATTGCAGCAGATAAATACAGAGGAAATGACAGCAGTACAACGATCGGAAAGACAGAAACAGTTACCGGAACAGAGGACAGTACTGACAGTAGCTCTGCGGATTCTGCTGTGAAGGATATTGTGGCAGAGAGTGGTACAGTGGCCGGTGTAGCCCAGGCAACCATGTCTTCTATCGTTGCCATTACATCTGTCAGTGTGCAGGAGATCCCAAGCTTTTTCGGATATGGAACGAGGCAGTATCAGAGTGCAGGAAGTGGTTCCGGTATTATTGTAGGAGAAAATGACAGCGAGCTTCTCATTGCGACTAACAACCATGTGGTATCTGGAGCGACTACACTTACTGTGTGCTTTGCAGGCAGTGATGTGGTAGGAGCGGAAGAAGAAACCCAGGCTATGGCAAGCAGCTCCGATGGAGATGCGGATGTGGATAACGCAGTTTCTGCCAAGATCAAAGGCACCGATGAAGAGAATGATCTGGCAGTGGTGGCAGTGGAGAAATCCGATATTCCGGATGAGACCATGGATGAGATCAAGATCGCACAGATGGGAAGCTCGGACGATCTTGTAGTCGGTGAGCAGGTGGTTGCCATTGGCAATGCACTGGGCTATGGACAGTCAGTTACCTCCGGATGGATAAGTGCCCTTAACAGAAGCATCAGTACAGAGGACGGAGAAGCCAGCGGACTGATCCAGACTGATGCAGCGATCAATCCCGGAAACAGTGGCGGTGCACTTCTGAACATGAACGGTGAAGTGATCGGTATCAATGCGGCCAAGTATGCAGACAGTCAGGTGGAAGGCATGGGATATGCCATTCCGATCTCCAAGGCAGAGCCGATCCTGGAAGAACTGATGAACCGCGAAACCAGAGATAAGGTGGAAGATTCTTCCAAGGTAGGATATATGGGAGTCAAGGCTGCCGATCTTACAACAGAAGCCATCCAGATGTATAATATGCCGGCAGGTGCTTTTATTACTGAGGTAACGGAAGGCGGCGCAGCAGATAATGCAGGGATCAAAAAAGGCGATATCATTGTGAAGCTGGATGGACAGAAGGTAAGCGGCAAGGATGACCTTGTTGATAAGCTGCAGTATTATGAGGCAGGAGAAACCATCGAAGTGGTGATCTCCAGAGCGAACAGTGGAGAGTACAAGGAACAGACGGTTGAAGTGACCCTCGGAAGCAAACCCTCTTCTGACAAATAAAAGAAAATACAGGATAACCATTTATAAACCGGGGAGCTGCATAAGAACATGCAGCTCCCCGGTTTATAAAAACTTAATTTGATACAGCGGGATTATGTGCTATAATATGCATAATAAAAACCAGAAAGGAAATGTTATGGCAGATCAGTTTGATAATAATAAAGACAATGACCAGGAGCAGAAATATGAGAAATTCTGTTTTTTATGCCGCAGACCGGAGAGTCAGGCAGGGAAGATGATCGACCTTCCTAATCATATACATATCTGTGCGGATTGCATGCAGAAAAGCTTTGATACTATGAACACCCAGATGAACAATGGAAATTATTCCGATCTTTTTAACATGCCGAATGTGAGCATGATCGATCTCAGCAGTTTCCAGAATCCCGGAAACCAGGCGAAGAAGATCAAGAAAAAATCAGAAACTCCGAAGCCGGTGATCGATCTCAAAGATATTCCTGCACCACATAAGATCAAAGCAACTCTGGATGAATATGTGATCGGACAGGAATATGCCAAGAAGGTAATGTCTGTAGGTGTATACAACCATTATAAAAGAGTTGCCACAGATACCATGGATGATATTGAGATCGAGAAATCCAATATGCTGATGATCGGACCTACAGGCTGCGGTAAGACTTATCTGGTGAAGATGCTTGCCAGACTTCTTCAGGTACCGCTTGCTATTGCAGATGCCACATCTCTTACAGAGGCCGGTTATATCGGTGATGATATCGAGAGCGTAGTATCCAAGCTGCTTGCAGCTGCAGATAATGATGTGGAGAAGGCAGAGCACGGGATCATTTTCATCGATGAGATTGATAAGATCGCAAAGAAGAAGAATACCAACCAGAGAGATGTCAGCGGAGAGGCTGTCCAGCAGGGACTTCTGAAACTTCTGGAGGGAAGTGAAGTGGAAGTTCCGGTAGGTGCTACCAGCAAGAATGCCATGGTACCTATGGTGACTGTAAATACAAGGAACATTCTGTTTATCTGTGGCGGTGCGTTCCCGGATCTTGAGAATATCATCAAAGAAAGACTGAATAAACAGGCGTCTATCGGATTTTATGCAGATCTGAAGGACAAATATGATGATGATCCGCATGTGCTGGAGAAAGTAACGGTAGATGATCTCCGTGCATTTGGAATGATTCCGGAATTTATCGGTCGTCTTCCGATCATCTTTACCCTGAACGGGCTGACGGAAGATATGCTTGTGAAGATCCTCAAGGAGCCGAAGAATGCTATTCTGAAACAGTACAAGAAGCTTCTGGCACTGGATGAAGTAAAACTGGAGTTTGAGGACGGTGCCTTACATGCCATTGCCCGTAAGGCATTGGAACGCCATACAGGAGCCAGAGCTCTCCGGGCTATCCTGGAGGAATATATGCTGGATATCATGTATGAGATCCCGAAGGACGACAATATCGGAGAGGTTGTGATCACAGAGGGATACATTCAGGGCAACGGAGGTCCGAAGATCCTTATGCGTGGACAGGAGATCCCGGCACTGGAAGGATAAGAAACAAGAAGATTCTTTAATATATAAAGGAGCGTGACAGATATGGCAAAAAGCAGTTTTTGGGATGATCTGGGAAACACACTGACAAGAAAGGCAAAGGGCTTAAGTTCCAGAGCAGAGAATCTCTATGAGATCCAGAAGATCCGTAACAAGCTCTCTGCACAGGAGCGTATGACCGAAAAGCTGATGATGGATATCGGAAAGATGATCTATACACGTTATGAGCAGGGAGAAGCCGTTGACGGTGAGACGGGAGCTATCTGCGAGGAAATCAGCCAGCACATGCTGGAGGCGGATCACTACAGAGATGCGATCGCTGCCAGTAAAGGGGAGAAGTTCTGCCCGGCCTGCCATAAGGCGGTGATGCGGGAGGCCAGCTTCTGTCCGTATTGCGGAGCGGCGTGTCCTACAGCGGAGCTGGAAGAGAAAGCTGCCGATGTGATCGAGCAGGCAGATGAGGAGCTTGAAGAGGCTGCTGAGGCAGAGGTGACAGAAGTACCGGAGACAGAAGCGGAAGAAAACGCAGAAGCTACAGAAGTGGTAGCAGATCCGGAAGAGACAGTAGAAGCGTCAGAAACAGAAACATCAGGATCAGATCCGGAATTGGAAGAGGAAAGAACGGAAGTGGGATCTGCAGAAACAGAGGGGCCTGCGGCTGATCCGGAAAATACAGAAACAATAGAAGAAAAAACAGAATAACCATAAGCATATAAGGCAGGCTTTCCCCAGTGGGAGCCTGCCTGAGTATTATGTAGACCACAGAAATAAGGAGAGGGAATAATGTTGTGGAATTTACTGACGGCGGGAATCTTTGGTACAGACTATTATATAAAGAAGAAAATCAACACATCGGAAAAGAAAGATCTGAAGGAAAAGTGCCTGGGAGGCAGACTGATCGTAAGAAATTGCCATAATCATGGGATGATGCTTGGAATATTAAAAAACAAAGATAAAGAATTCCTGAGAGATCTTGCATCTATGGTGCTGGGCGGTGCAATCTGGGAGTATATACGTACTTCCGGAGAAAAAGGCACACGCATATCCAAGCTTGGGCTTTCCATGATCCTGGGCGGCGGTCTGAATAATTATACGGAACGTCGCAGAAAGGGATACGTCACGGATTATGTGAGCCTGAATGTGGAAAATCCGAAGCTTAAGAAGGTCGTATTTAATATTTCGGATCTTTTCATATTTACAGGTGCGCTTCTCTGGGGCGGGAGAGAGATCTTTTCTGAAAAAGAAAAATAAATAAAAAAACAGAAGTGCCGGTGTTGGGCGCTTCTGTTTTTTTGATTTTGGATAAAATAAAAAAGAATGCAGGAAATGGGACTTGAACCCACACGATCTTGCGACCACAGGCACCTGAAGCCTGCGCGTCTGCCAATTCCGCCATTCCTGCATTTTGTCAACCGGCTTACTTCGCTTTGTTTGCTCCGCTCGTCGACTGCTCACTTATAATAACTCAGGAATTGGATAATGTCAATAGAAAAATTCAAAAAAATTAAAAAAATTCAAAAAAAATATTTTAAGTTAGTTTTATACATTTTTTTTGCATATGGTGTTGAAAAATGACGATTCCTGTGATACAATCTTGAAGATTTAGGATAAAATAAGAGAACAAAGAAAGGGAGATTGTATGAAAGCATTTCTGATATTGGAAGATGGCCATGTATTTACAGGAACTAGCATTGGTTCTGCAAGGGAAGTCATCAGTGAAATTGTCTTTAACACTTCCATGACCGGTTATCTGGAAGTAATGACAGATCCTTCTTACGCAGGACAGGCGGTGTGTATGACATATCCGCTGATCGGAAACTACGGAATCTGTTATGATGACCAGGAATCAAGGAAGCCGTGGATTGACGGATTTATTGTACGCGAATTATCACGAGTTCCCAGCAACTTCAGAAGCGTAGACACCATTCAGCATTTTCTGAGCAAAAACGACATTCCGGGAATCGCAGGAATTGATACCAGAGCACTGACTAAGATCCTTCGTGAGAAGGGAACTATGAACGGAATGATCACAGTTGACGAGAACTATGACCTGGATACAATCATCCCCAGATTAAAAGCATATACAACAGGAAAAGTGGTAGAGAAGGTTTCCTGCCGCGAAAAGGAAGTGCTTAAGGGGAACGGACCGAAGGTTGCCCTTCTTGATCTGGGCGCCAAGAAAAACATTGCACGCTCACTGAATGAGAGAGGATGCCAGGTTACTATTTACCCGGCTCTGACATCTGCAGAAGAGATCCTTGGAGACAATCCGGACGGCATCATGCTCAGCAACGGACCTGGAGATCCGAAGGAATGTACTTCTATTATTAAAGAGATCAAAAAACTTTACGACTCTGATGTACCGATCTTTGCCATCTGTCTTGGACATCAGCTTATGGCTCTTGCAACAGGCGGAGACACCCATAAGATGAAATACGGTCACAGAGGCGGAAATCATCCGGTTAAAGACCTTGAGACAGGAAGAGTATATATTTCCTCCCAGAACCATGGCTACGTTGTAGACGCAGAGGGACTTGAGGAGAAAAATATCGCACATCCTGCATTTGTAAACGTCAACGACGGAACAAACGAGGGTATGGCATATAACGGAAAGAACATCTTTACTGTACAGTTCCATCCGGAAGCATGCCCTGGACCACAGGATTCCAGTTACCTTTTTGACAGATTCATGAAGATGATGGGAGGAGAGAAATAATGCCAAGGAATAAGGACATAAAAAAAGTACTTGTAATCGGCTCAGGCCCGATCATAATCGGCCAGGCAGCAGAGTTTGACTATGCAGGAACCCAGGCATGCCGCTCCCTGAAGGAAGAGGGCATGGAGGTTGTACTTTTAAACTCCAATCCTGCTACCATCATGACAGATAAAGACATCGCAGACAGAGTTTACATCGAGCCTCTGACTGTTGAAGTCGTAGAGCAGCTGATCCTCAAAGAGAAACCGGACAGTGTACTTCCTACACTGGGCGGACAGGCAGGTCTGAACCTTGCCATGGAGCTTGAGGAAAAGGGCTTCCTGAAAGAGCACAATGTACGTCTCATCGGTACCACAGCAGCTACGATCCGTAAAGCTGAGGACCGTCAGGAATTTAAGGATACAATGGAAAAGATCGGCGAGCCGGTTGCAGCATCCAAGGTCGTAACAACTGTAGAAGACGGTGTTGCGTTTACTCAGACTATCGGTTATCCGGTTGTTCTCCGTCCTGCATATACACTTGGCGGAAGCGGCGGCGGTATCGCGCATAATGAGCCGGAGCTTCGTGAGATCCTTGAGAATGGTCTCCGTCTTTCCCGTGTAGGCGAGGTTCTTGTAGAGAGATGTATCGCCGGATGGAAAGAGATCGAGTACGAGGTAATGCGAGACAGCGCAGGAAACTGCATCACAGTCTGCAACATGGAGAACATTGACCCGGTTGGTGTCCATACCGGTGACTCCATCGTAGTTGCTCCTTCCCAGACCTTAGGAGATAAAGAGTACCAGATGCTCCGTACATCTGCTCTTAACATTATTACAGAGCTTGGCATCACAGGTGGATGTAACGTACAGTACGCTCTTCATCCGGAGAGCTTTGAGTACTGCGTTATCGAGGTTAACCCTCGTGTAAGCCGTTCCTCCGCACTTGCAAGTAAGGCTACCGGTTATCCGATCGCCAAGGTTGCAGCCAAGATCGCACTGGGCTACACACTGGATGAGATCCCGAACGCCATCACAGGCAAAACATACGCAAGCTTCGAGCCGATGCTGGATTACTGTGTTGTTAAGATCCCGCGTCTGCCATTTGACAAATTCATCACAGCAAAACGTACACTGACTACACAGATGAAGGCTACCGGTGAGGTTATGAGTATCTGCCATAACTTCGAGGGCGCTTTAATGAAGGCTATCCGTTCCCTGGAGCAGCATGTAGACAGTCTGATGTCCTATGATTTCTCACATCTTTCTGATGAAGAACTGATGGACGAGCTGAACATTGTGGATGACCGCCGTATCTGGAAGATCGCAGAAGCCCTGAGACGAAATGTTTCCCAGGAGAAGCTTCATGATATCACAAAGATCGACATCTGGTTCATCGATAAGCTGGCTATCCTTGTTGAGATGGAGCAGGCTCTGAAAACTCAGAAGCTGGACAAAGACCTTCTTCTGGAAGCAAAACGTCTGGAGTTCCCGGACTACATCATCGCAGACCTGACAGGAAAGACAGAAGCTGAGATCAAAGACCTGCGTAAAGAGTACGGCATCCGTGCAGCATACAAGATGGTTGATACCTGTGCAGCAGAGTTTGCGGCAGCGACACCATATTACTATTCTGTATACGGCGATGACCAGACAGAGAACGAAGCAATCGAGACAAAAGATAAGAAAAAGATCCTGGTACTTGGTTCCGGCCCGATCCGTATCGGACAGGGTATCGAGTTCGACTTCTGCTCTGTACATTGTACATGGGCATTTGCGAAAGAGGGATATGAGACCATCATCATCAACAACAACCCGGAGACAGTAAGTACAGACTTTGATATTGCAGATAAGCTGTATTTTGAGCCGCTGACACCGGAAGATGTTGAGAATGTTGTAAATATCGAGAAACCGGACGGAGCTGTTGTTCAGTTCGGTGGACAGACAGCCATCAAGCTTACAGAGGCACTGATCAAGATGGGCGTTAAGATCCTTGGAACATCTGCTGAGAACGTAGATGCAGCAGAGGACAGAGAGCTCTTTGATGCCATTCTTGAGAAATGCCAGATCCCGAGACCGAAGGGACACACTGTATTCACAGCAGAAGAGGCGAAAAAAGCTGCCAACGAGCTGGGATATCCGGTACTTGTCCGCCCGTCCTATGTACTTGGAGGACAGGGAATGCGTATCGCTGTCAGCGATGAGGATGTGGAAGAGTATATCGGAATCATCAACCAGATCGCACAGGAGCATCCGATCCTTGTTGATAAATACCTCATGGGTAAAGAAATCGAGGTCGATGCGGTATGCGACGGTGAGGACATCTTGATCCCTGGAATCATGGAGCACATCGAGCGTGCAGGTATCCATTCCGGAGACAGTATTTCCGTATATCCGGCACAGACCATCAGCCAGAAAGCAAAAGATACCATCGCCGAGTACACACGCCGTCTTGCACAGGCACTTCATGTAATCGGTATGATCAATATTCAGTTCATCGTTGTAGGCGAGGATGTATATGTCATCGAGGTTAACCCGCGTTCCAGCCGTACAGTACCGTACATCAGCAAGGTAACAGGAATCCCGATCGTTCCGCTTGCAACAAGAGTTATCCTTGGACATAAGATCAAAGAGCTTGGTTACACACCGGGACTTCAGAAAGAAGCAGAGTACTTCGCAATCAAGATGCCGGTATTCTCCTTCGAGAAGATCAGAGGCGCAGATATCAGCCTTGGACCGGAGATGAAATCCACAGGTGAGTGCCTTGGTATTGCTAAGACCTTCAACGAGGCTCTTTACAAAGCATTCATCGGGGCAGGAATCCGTCTTCCGAAACACAAACAGATGATCATCACTGTTAAGGATGAGGATAAGAAGGACATCATCCCGATCGCAAAACGCTTCGAGGCTCAGGGATACCGTATCTTCGCAACAAGAGGTACAGCAAATGTCCTGACTGAGAACGGAATCAAGGTAACACGCACCAATAAACTGGAGCAGCCGTCTCCGAACCTGATGGACCTGATCCTTGGCCACAAGATCGATGTTGTTATCGACACACCGCCACAGGGTGTTGAGCATCAGAAAGATGGTTTCGTGATCCGTCGTAATGCCATTGAGACAGGTGTTAACGTACTTACAAGCCTTGATACTGCAGAGGCTCTGGTTACAAGTCTTGAGAATACAGACCTGAACAACCTGACTCTGGTAGATATCGCCACCATCGACAATCGATAAAAAATTGTAAATTTTGTGAAATAAAAAATTAAAAGTTTACGAATTGTCAAATATGTAATATACTGATAAGGACGGGGCCGTCGTTCACATACCGGCCCTGTCCTTATCTTGCTTTTGGAAAGGAGTTAACATGATTTTTATAGAATTACTGAAGGTTATCCTTCTCGGTATTGTGGAGGGAATCACCGAGTGGCTTCCGATCAGCAGTACCGGACATATGATCCTTGTGGATGAGTTCATCAAGCTGAATGTATCCGAGGCATTTATGGAATTTTTCCTGGTGGTGATCCAGCTTGGCGCGATCCTGGCAGTTGTTGTACTGTACTGGAACAAGCTGTGGCCTTTTTACATAAGAAAAATCCCGAAGAAAACACAGATGGCACTGCGTAAACAGCCGGCAGTACCCAGAACTGTCCTTACTTTTGTAGAAAAATACTGTGATAAGGATAAGTGGATCCTCTGGTTTAAGATCCTGGTAGCATGTCTGCCGACGATCATCATCGCTCTTCCTTTTAATGACATTATTGAAAAGAAATTTTACAACTATGTGGTCGTTGCCATCATGCTGATCGTTTATGGTGTGCTTTTTATCGTTATCGAGAACTACAACAAACGCCGCAGACCAACCTGCACCAGACTGGATGAGCTTTCCTTTAAGACAGCGCTGATCATCGGCTGCTTCCAGGTGCTTTCCGTGATTCCGGGAACATCCCGTTCCGGATCTACCATTATCGGAGGAATCCTTGCAGGAACATCCCGTACAGTTGCAGCAGAATTTACCTTTTTCCTGGCAATTCCGGTTATGTTCGGAGCAAGTCTTCTGAAACTGGTCAAATTCGGTTTTGCCTTCAGCTCTACAGAGCTGATCATCCTGATCGTAGGTGTTGTGGTATCCTTTGTGGTATCTATTCTTGCCATCAAATTCCTGATGGGATATATCAAGAAACACGATTTTAAAGTATTCGGCTGGTACAGGATCATCCTTGGTATCCTGGTGCTCGGATACTTCGTTGGAAAAACATTTTTAGCATAAAACTGCAATCTGGAGGTAATCATTATGAAATATAAGAAGCTTTTGATCGTACTGACAGCAGTGACGGCGCTTGGTATTGCCGGCTGTGGAAAATCATCAAAGGAAACAGCAGAGGTGACACCAACACCGGTTCCTACAGCCGCACCTACGGCTGCACCGGCTACATCCACACCGCTTCCTACATCTACACCTGCACCGAAGCTGATCGGTGTAAAGACCAGTACTGCAAAATTTGTTTATCTTACCAACAGCACGAAGGGAGAGATCCGTGAGATCTATCTCCGCGCGGCAGGAGGGGAAGAATGGGGCAAAAGTCTTGTTCCTGCAGAAGCTACCATCAAAGATGCGGAGCAGGTGCAGATGTATTACACCCCGGATTCTGCAAGAGATGCCATCTATGATATGAAGCTCGTAGACGGAGACGGAAATGCCTATGAGATCTACAGTGTACAGCTGAGCGATATGGAAAAGGCAAAACTGATGATCGATAACGGAGAAGCATACCTGACCTATACAAGCCTCAGTGACAAGAGTGAGAAGAGCACTATTGGCAATGTGGAAACGGATAACAGTGAGGCGGACAGCAGTGATTCCGCAGACAGCACAGATGCTTCAGATCTGACAGACAGTTCTTCCGGTATCACGGATACTTCTTCCGACAGCAGCGATGGAAGCTATGACAACAGTGATGATGGAAGCTATGATAACAGTGATGACGGAAGCTATGACAGCAGTAATGACGGAAGCTACGACGGCAGCGATGACGGAAGCTACGACAACAGCAGTGATGATGGAAACTATGACAGCAGTGATGATAGCGGCGACTATGTAGATGACAGCAGCAACAGCGGAAGCGGTGACGATTCTCTTGACAACAGTACAGATACAGATGACAGCGGAGACGGAGAGATTGTCTGGGATGATAACGGAGACTGGTCAGAGGAATAAACCGGGATCCTGTAAACAGAGGGAAACATGGAACAGACATTTCTTGAAAAACTGAAACGAGTAAAACCTGGGGATCTGCTTCACATCATCAAGTTTATCCTGGCATTTCCCATTGCGATGGTCTACAGACTTTTTCGCAGGGATCTCTGGCTTCTCTGTGATACAGAGAATGAATGCCGGGATAACGGATTCTGGCTGTACAAATATCTGAGAGAAAATACCAGTGAGGATGCAGTGTACGCCATCAATAGAAAATCTCCGGATTATGCCCGGGTAAAAAATCTGGGACCTGTGATCCAGTATGGAAGCTTCCGCCACTGGATCTACTATCTGGCTGCATCAAAAAATATCAGCTCCCAGAAAATGGGAAAACCAAACGCAGCCATCTGCTATGTGCTGGAGGTTTACGGAATCCTACGGAACAAGCGGGCGTTCCTGCAGCATGGGATCATTACGGCAGATCTTAGTTTTCTGTATTATCCCCATACAAAAATGAGCCTTTTTGTTACCAGTACCTATGATGAGTGGAAATATGTCAATGACCGGTACGGATATCCGGAAGGCTATGTGCAGGAGCTGGGACTGTGTCGTTTTGACCAGCTTCATGATATGAAGGTAAAAAAGAACCAGATTCTGATCATGCCGACCTGGCGTATGTATATCCGCAATGAGATCTCAGCCTCTGATCACGAGCTGGAAGCACAGAAATTCATGGAAACCGATTATTACCGGTACTGGGATGCACTTCTCAAGGATGAGAGACTGATCCGCTATATTGAGGAGAACGATCTTCAGATCATCTTTTATCCGCACAGGGAAATGCATCGGTTCCTGAAATATTTTCATGTGGATCATCCGAAGATCACAGTGGCGTCCTGGCCTGAGTACGATGTGCAGACACTCCTTAAAGAGTCCGCAGTGCTGGTGACTGATTTTTCCAGTGTGGCCATGGACTTTGCCTACATGAAAAAGCCACTGGTCTACTACCAGTTTGACAATGAAAAATTCCGGCAAAGTCATCATCAGATCGGGTATTTTGATTTCCGGAAAGATGGCTTCGGTCCGGTATGTGTAACGGAACAGGAAGTAACGGACTGGCTGATCTGCCTGCATAAGCAGGGATTTGCCAATGAAGAGATCTATCTGGAAAGACACGGAAAATATTTTGATCTGTGGGATACAAAGAACTGTGAAAGAAATTACAAAGCGATCAAAGAAATGTAACAGGTGGTGAAAAATTGCAGCAGTTAATGGAGGCTCCGGCGGAGATCAAGGTAAAAACCAGGAAATTTTCGCTGACAAAAGGAACCATAAAGATCAGTTTTGAGCTGGAAGGATCCAGAGGAAGGATCCGTTCCCTGAAGCTGAAACAGCGAAATGCAGTGCTGGATACAAGCTTTCCTTTTGAAATGCAGACAGCAAAAAAAGGAAATACGATCGTGTATCATGCACAGATCAATGTAGATCAGTATCCGATGGAAACCGCATTCTGGGATGTGGTGGCATCTGTGGATAAAGAAGGAAAAGGAAATTATGAGGATGCGATCCTGGGAGGCCTAAGTTCAAAACTTAAACTTAAGCTGATCCTTTTTCCAAGATGGACCAGAACCGGGGATGGGCATATGGTTTATCCCTTTGTCAACGGAGCAAGGCAGTTTACCATTCAATACCGGAAATATGATCCGAAATATGACAGCTATGCATTTATATCAAAAGAATTTCTCGCATTATTCTGTTATTTTATCCTGAAGCCTTACTGGGATCATAAGAAATTATGGCTGATCTGCGAGAAATACTGTACAATGGCACAGGACAACGGCCTCTATTTTTTCCGGTACTGTATGGAGCATGCACCGGAGAAGGACAGAAGTCGGATTTTTTATGTAATAGATAAAAAATGTCCGGATTATCAGGCTGTAAAAGAGTATGATGCCAATGTGATCCAGTTCATGTCATTTAAGTACATGATCTATCTCAGCGCTGCACGGTATCTGATATCCACCGATGCGATCCGGCATTTTTATATCTGGGATTCGCCCAACAGCATCTACAAGGTTCTGTATCAGGCACGGAAGAACATCGTATTTCTCCAGCATGGAGTGATGGGCTTCAAGCAATGCCACAGGACCTTCCACAAAGGTGGAGGCAATCAGATGGCACTGTTTGTGGTGTCTTCGGGTTATGAACAGAAGATCATCCATGATTATTTCGGATACGATAATGAAGAGATCATCATCACCGGACTGGCCAGATGGGATGTGCTGGAGGACAAGTCGGATCCGGCTCATAAAGAGATCCTGCTGATGCCTACATGGAGAAGCTGGCTGGAGGATATCAGCGAGGAGCAGTTTAAAAAAAGTGAATACTATCAGCGTTATAAAGCATTTTTGCAGGATGAGAGGCTTAAGACTCTTCTGGAAAAGGAAAATATCACGCTGAATTTTTATATCCATCCGAAATTCCGGGAACATATCCGGAGCTTTCAGGTGGAAGACAGGCATATCCGTCTGATCCCATTTGGGACTATGCCGCTGAATCAGCTTCTGATGAGCTGTCATATGCTGATCACCGATTATTCTTCTGTTTCCTGGGATGTCTACTATCAGGAAAAACCGGTGGTATTTTATCCCTTTGATCTGGAAACCTATGAGAAAGTCCAGGGAAGCTATATGGACTACAAAAAAGATGTTTTCGGAGATCTGGCATGGGATCAGAACCAGCTGGTAGACCTTATCGGAGAATATGCGAGGAACGGATTCCGTGAAAAACCGGAATTTTCAGGAAGAAGAGATGAGCTTCTTCCCTACAGGGACAATGACAACAGCAAACGAATTTATGAATATATAGCCAATGCTCAAATACCGGACAAACTGAAAAGAAGGCTGAAAGAGAAAAAATTTTAATGTAAGGATACAAAAGGAGCAATATGAACAGGGAGTATGAATTTTCAGTAGTTGTTTTTGCAAAAGATACCGCAAAGCTTTACAGAACCTTTAAAAATGTACGTGAGGTCACACCGGAAGGAACGGTACAGATCCTTGCAGTATGCATTGCAGGAGATATGGATATTCCTGATGAACGGGACATGCGGGAGCTGGAGGAAGCCGGAGAAAAGGAGAAAGAGCTCAAGGACGAAGAGCTGGATAAGATCTACGGAGAGTTCAATCCGGAGGATCCTCGTTTCCGGGAGATGCTGGATGACCGGGATCTTTTATATATTGACGGACTGGAATGCGGGGATCTTGTGGCGGAGCTGAAGGATAAGATAGCCGGAAGCTATGTTGTTTTTGCAAAAGCCGGAATCCGTTTTTCCCCAAAATCCAGTGCAGAGATCAGACGCTGCTTTGAGGAAGAAAACAGAGATGTTGTCCTAACAAAGATCCGTGGAAAAGAAAATATCCATGTGCGGGAGCATAATAATTACTGTGACCGTTTCACAGAAAAAACAACGCTGGATAACAATGTATATCTTCTGCATCAGCTGTATACCGCTTACACATTTGCCGCAGATCAGGTGAAATGGGTATCCGAGATCCGTCCGGAGATCTGGTATCTGGATGTGATGACCATGGTATATCAGTCCGTTGTAAGCTGCCGGAGTCTGGGAGTGGCTTCAGGGGAAGATATCTATGTGCAGATCCTTGCGGACCATCTCATGGTGGAGGATTGGAAGAATATGCTGCAGGATCCGGACCAGCTGGAGGTATTTTATCAGGAATTTTTCCGAAAGATCGCAGACTGCAGAATAAAAGAAAATCCTGTTCATGAAAAAAATGCAGATTATGTGCTGCTGTATTACAGCGCAAAAATAGCTGATATCATATTTGATAACGAGAAGCTTGATGAAGAGAAAAAGTGCAGATATGAGGAAGGCATCGAAAGCTTCCTGAAGCAGATGGAGTTTCCGGAGATCGTGATGTCCAATCAGCATATCAGCAGGGCAAACAAAGTATATCTTCTCCGGAAATATTATCCGGATATATGCAAAAAAATTCCGGATCAGGCAGACACGATCCTGAATCCCATATATGACAATCTCCGTGTCAAGATATTCCAGCCGGAAAAAGACCAGCTGCACTGTGAATTTTCCATTGTGGAGCCTGTGAGCAGGACAAACCGTGCATATATGATGACTGGTGGCAACACCTATGAAGCCAGATGGAAATATACACTGGAAAGAACCGGCTGGTGCAGAGAAGAAAGTGCCGTTGAGAAGCTGTATATCGTGGACATTCCGCTTTCCGAGATCCGGGAGTTTATCAGCTGGGGCACAGGCACAGATGGAAATGTAAACAAAATGTACAATATTTCCTACGGAAAATATGTGCCATTTACAAAGAAGCTGCCGCTTTTCCTGCATATAGAGGATAAGCTTCTGTATCTTAACGAAAAAGTACGGATGATCCGTGGAGAGGATCAGGAAGATGCAAAGGTTCTGGGCCATCAGTATGAAGTAATGGTAGAGCCATACAGTCAGAGCAGGGAGAAACAGCTGAAGAAAAAACGCACCAAAGCAATATTTTCTCAGGGAAAGGCCGGAAAAAAGGCAGTTCTCGTGCGTAAGCTCTACGAGATGCAGAAGGCGAAGCAGAAAAAGCAGATCTGGCTGATCTCCGATCGTACAACACGCGGAGATGATAACGGCGAAGTGATGTTCCGCTATCTCTGCGCCAATCCGGACCCTACGGTGGAGCCGTACTTTGTAGTCAACAAGGATACACAGGATTATGTGGAAATGAAGAAGCTTGGAAAGGTTGTGGAGCCTTTCTCCTGGAAGCATAAGCTTCTGTTCCTGCTGAATGAATTTTCACTGTCCTCCCAGGCTAACAAACCGGTGATCAATCCTTTTGGAAAGCTGGAGTATCTGTACCGCGATATCATCTATGACAAAAAGCTGGTATTTTTACAGCATGGTGTGACCAAAGACAACCAGTCCAAGTGGCTGAATAAATACAACCGTAATCTTTTCGGATTTATCGTCAGCACAAAGCCGGAATATGATTCTGCCTTTACCTATGACTATTTTTATCCGGAAAAAAATATCTGGCTTACGGGAATGCCGCGTTATGACCGTCTGGTCCATGATGAGCGTAAGTATGTGACGGTGATGCCTACCTGGCGCAAAAGCCTTTCCTCAGGAACCGATGCCAGAGGGGTATGGCAGCTTGGAAAAGAATTTCAGGAAAGCGAATATTTCCATTTTTATGATGATCTTCTCAACAACGAAAGACTTCTGGGAGCGGCAGAGAAGTACGGATATACCATCTGCTTCATGCCTCACCCAAATACCATTGACGGTCTGCATATGTTCCGTCATAATCCACGGGTAAAATTTATGGATTCGTCTTATTCCTACAAGGACATTTTTGCCCAGACCGATCTGATGATCACGGACTATTCTTCGGTTGCCTTTGATTTTGCATATTTGAGAAAACCCATCGTATACTCCCAGTTTGACAGAGACAGCTTTTTCAGT
The DNA here is from genome assembly GCF_004167315.1 of Blautia sp. aa_0143. Taxonomy (NCBI): domain Bacteria; kingdom Bacillati; phylum Bacillota; class Clostridia; order Lachnospirales; family Lachnospiraceae; genus Blautia; species Blautia sp. aa_0143. Next base: position 20,033 of record NZ_RCXU01000024.1, on the reverse strand, counting down.
GGCGCGCATTCCTACACAGAGGGATACTTTGACTATGAGAGAGATGGCTTCGGAGAGGTGGAGCATACACTGGACGGAACTGTGGACCGGATCATCGAATATATGGCAGACGGCTGTCAGATGAAAGAGGAATATCGGAAACGAATGGATGAGACCTTTGCATTTAATGACCGTAACTGTTCCAAACGAGTTTATGAGAGGATCATCGAGAATCGGTAATATGGAGGTTGGATTTTGGAAGGAAAGCAGGCAATAAAGTTTGATAAATATAATTCTCAGGCGATGAAGGGCATTGCCATTGTTATAATGCTGTTCCATCATATGTATCTGAGTCAAGACAGATTTGAGGGGCTGAATGTTGTTTTCACTCCGTTTTCAGCAGATCGGATCATGTATCTGTGCAGAACATTTAAGATCTGTGTACCGATCTATGCATTTATTTCCGGATACGGACTGTATCTCAGTTACAGAAAAAATAATTCTACACCTGGCAAGTGGACAGCCAAAAGACTGATAAAAACAATGGGAGGGTTCTGGATTATATGGGGGCTTTCTGTTGTGAGCTCACAGCTTTATAACGGCTATGCCGTGGCCAGATATTTCGGAAACGGAAATATTGCCAAAGGTGTTAGCGCAATGGTGCTGGATTTTTTTGGTCTGGCGAAACTTTTCGGAACTTCGACTCTGAACGGAACCTGGTGGTATATGAGTGCGGCGATCATTTTTATCATCTGTGTGCCACTGTTTATGATAAAGGAAGAATATCTGGTATTTATTCTTGTGGCTGTTGCGGCATTTCCACGGATAATTTCCCTGGAGGTTATGGGAATTACGGGTATTTATGCATTTTTACCGGTATTTCTCATGGGAATGTGTGTAGCCAAGTATGATCTGTTTAACCGATGGTTTAAGATATGGAATGCTGGAATGAAGCATGTTTTCAAATTTCTTCTGGAGCTTCTTGCGGTGTTTATTTTGTATAAAGCGTACAGAACTTTGCCGCTGACGGTATACAGTGAGATCCACTGGGGTGTGTATCCAATTGTATTTATGGCATTTTGCTGCGAATTTATTAATGTCATTCCGGGAGTGCGACAGATTTTATTGTTCCTCGGAAAACATTCCATGAATATATTTCTGATACATACATTTATAAGAAAATCTTCTTTTGTGTATGTGAGTGGATATTTTCTGACCAATACACTGACGCTTCTGCTGGCTTCACTGGCAGTGTCCATAGCGCTGGAATGGCTGAAAAAGGTAAGCGGATACAACCGCCTGATCCAGAACATCTGTGTGAAAATAGGATAATAAAGATAAAGGAGAAAGACCTGCCATCGTCTGTGGCAGGTCTTGTTAAAGTATGAAAGCAAAAAAAACAGTTTGTATATATTGGTTGATATTAGTAGTGGTTTTTGGATGTATTATTGGTGCCAGAAGTACAGAGATAAAGGTTGAGGCTGCTGAAAGAACGGTACGATTTTGGGATAACAGTGGAAATTATCTTCAGAAATCTGGCGGGAACTGGTATTTGAAAGATTCTAATAAGCGAAAACTTACCGGATTACGTTATTTGTCAATCCCAAAGACAGAGTTTTTAAAAACAGGATTTTATATGTTTGATAAAAACGGAAAACTTTTGAGAAAGCAATCCGTTTATTATTTCGATAAAAAGACAGTTTCCGGTGTCCGCTTTGATAAATACCACATCACAGACTCCAATGGAAGAATTTCAAAGGGAGAGCGTGGCTTTGTAAACATAGCTGAACAGAAGGTACGGGGCAAAAAAATTATCGCAGGCATTTATTATGTGGAAGCGTACGGAAAACTGGCTGATCGTGGAACAGTACGCTATATAAGACAGAGAAGATTCGGTGGGCGTAATTTTAAAAGTGGTTATTATTATTTCTATGGAACCGGAAGAATCTGCATGCGTCCGTCTTTTCATAAAGTGAACAAAACAGTTCAGGGAAAAAAGTTTAACGGAATCTATTATTTTGGCAATGATAATGGGAGAATGGTACAGAAGGCAGGGTGGGTAACCTGTGAGGGCCAGCAATATTATGTAGACCAAAATGGAAAAATGCTGGTGAACCGGTGGAAAGATGGTTATTACCTGAAATCGAACGGAACCATTGCGAAAAATATGAAAACACCGGATGGTCAGTATGTGGACTGGCAGGGAAGAAAAAGTACAAGATCAGAGTATGCTCTAAGTGCATTTAAATCGGAATTGGAGAGCTTTGTTTCTGCCTACGGTGGAAACTGGTCTGTTTATATAAAAGATCTGAAAACAGGAAATGTTGTAAACATAAATGATCGGGAAATGTATCCGGCAAGTACGATCAAGGCATTTGTGATGGCGTCGGTCTATGATCAGATCCGTCAGGGAAAAATGCAATACAGCTCCGGTGTGTACAGCTTGCTGTGGGATATGATCACCGTCAGTGATAATGAATGTTATAATGAACTGGTAAGGCGTCAGGGAGGCGGAAGCTTTGTAGGAGGAACGGCTGTAGTGAACCAGTATCTTCGAAAGAACGGTTACAAAAATACCGGTTGTCACAGTTCCCTGCATCCATCTTCTTCTGCCTGGAGCAGTGATGGCTGGCGTAACACGGCATCTGCAAAAGATTGTGGGAGACTCTTAGAAAAAATCTATCGAGGTCAGTGTGTTTCTCAACAGTATTCCAGAGAAATGCTAAATCTTTTACTGCATCAGACGAAACGATACAAAATTCCATCAGGTCTTCCGACAGGTATAGTATGCGCGAACAAAACTGGTGAGACAAGCTCAGTTCAGCATGATATGGCAATCGTCTATGGAAAGAAAACAAATTATGTATTATGTATATTTTCAGAAGGCGCTTCCGAAGATCATTTACTGTACGGAATCCGTTCGATTTCTTCAAGAGTATATCAATATTTGAATAAATAAAGATCAGTCAGCAGTCATAGGATCAAGAAACTTCCTTAATTGGGCAAAAATAAGGAGTGATCATTGACGTGCTGGCTGATTTTGTATTATCAAAGAAATGGTTGCGGAAGAATTTTTTACATAAGCGTTTTTCTTAGCCCTAAATATGCCGGATATTTCCGGTGTCAGTAGTATCGTATCCGGTTTGAAGAGCTAAAAACCGGCGGAAAGGTTCGGATGCAATGGTTTCCGCTACGGCCTGAAAGCCGGGGGTGCTCAGATTTTTGGTCTGCATAACCAGGAAGAGTGATTCCTGGCAAACAGGAAGAAAATCCAGCTCCGGAAAGCTTCTCGCTACACAGGCCTCGCCAAGAGCTATGTCTGCCTGTCCGCCAGCCACTGCAGCAGCCGTGGAGTGATCGGTAACAAGCTCATTTCGATATCCGGATATGGAATCCGGTGAAATTTCGGAAGACAGAAGTGTACGGTCAAGAAGGATACGACGGCTGCTTCCTTTTTCGCGGTTCACAAAAATAATATCTGCCCGTGTAAGATCAGAAAATCCCCGGATATTCTTGGGATTTTCTTTTTTTACATAGAAGCCGACAGGATATTGACACAGAGAGATCACAGTCAGTGGGATACCGGGTATAAGGCTATGGATATCTTCCGGTGAGGCGGATGCACAGGCAATGTGGACTTTTTCAAAATAGAGAGAATACAGTCCGTTGTAGGTGTTCATGTGAGACTGCAGAACCGGCAGATTGTCCGGGTGTGTGGGAAGCTGATTCAGGAGAAGATCCAGAGCCGGAGAACACTGTCCGCTGATGATCAGTCCACTGGAATGCAGAAGATAATCCCTTTTCAAAAGAGAGCTCTCCGGCTGGTGATCATAAGACTGAGCAGAAGACGCAGAACATTCCGAACCCTTAAGATACTGAGACAGCTGTTCCTCGCTGACCCGCAGCTGTTTGCCGACTTTGGAGGAGGAAAGCTCTCCGCGTTTGATCAGGTCATATACTGTGGATTTTTTGATCTTTAGTTTATCTGCAACTTCCTGTGCTGTGTAGACTTTATTCATCGATACCTACCATAACATTGGTTGCCTTAATAACTGCGTAAGCATCAGAGCCTACTTTCAGTCCAAGTTCTTCCACCGCCGCACAGGAGATGGTAGCAGTGATGATATTTCCACCACCGATATCGATGGAAACGATGGAATTTACAGCTCCCTGGTTGATGTTGATGATTTTTCCTTTTAACTGATTACGTGCACTGAGTTTCATAAGTAAGTCTCCTTTTTTTGAATATTGAATGAACCGGATCAGGCAAGTTCTCTGCTTCCGTTGTGCAGAGCAATGAACCTTGTGTGGGATTTGTCTGTATCAGGAGTGCTGTAAGCCACTCATGATAAGAAACGAAGCGGATCGTGAACATCCGCCTGGCTTGTCAACTATGTATTTATGATAGCACTTGCAGAGAAAAACAGCAATGCCTTATAGCTTGACAAGAAACTTTCCTTTCGGTAAAATTAAACAAAACCATTCAAAACTAAACAAAACTGAACGAAACGGAAAAGGAGAGAAACAAAAGATGAAGAAAAAAATCTTAGCAGCCCTTACCGCGGGAATTTTAACAACAGGCCTTATGACCGGAACTGTTTTTGCGGCGGACACAGAAGTGAAAGGTGATGAGAACCTGAAGGGAGAGGTTTATGCATTTATTGCTGCCAGCCTCAGCAATTCCATGGAGGAGATCCAGAAGGATTTCAATGAGCTTTATCCGAATGTAACGATCTATTACAGTGCAGACAGCTCAGGTACACTGCAGACACAGATCGAGGAAGGTGCACGCTGTGATCTTTTCTTTTCAGCAGCAGATAAACAGATGGATGCCCTCACAGAGGAAAAACTGACAAAGGAAGACACCGTTAAGGATCTTCTTGAGAACAAAGTCGTTCTGATCAGACCAAAGGACGGAGAGACAAAGGTAACAGGATTCGAGAATATCACAGACGCTGAAAATATGGCGCTTGCAGGAGAGGATGTTCCGGTGGGACAGTACTCCCGTGAGATCTTTAGCAATCTTGGGATCATGGACGATGTAAACAAAATGGAGATCAACGAGTGCAAGAATGTAACGGATGTACTTGCAGCAGTCAGTGAAGGAAGTAATGAGGTTGGTGTTGTATATGCGACAGATGCTGCGTCTGTTACTGATAAAGTAGATATCATCGCAGAGGCGCCGGCAGACAGCCTTAAGACGCCGGTTCTTTATCCTGTGGGACTTATCGAGGACAAGGAAGCATCGGAAGACGATATCAGGGCTGCAGAGGCTTTTCTTGATTATGTAGAGTCTGACGCAGCGATCAAGGTATTTGAGGACTATGGATTTACAGCATATGAGGCTGAGGATTCCAAGGATGCCACAGAAGCTTCTGCAGACAACACGGAGGCTGAGGACAGCACAGCTTCCGCAGACAGCACATCCAAATGAGTATGATGTAGAAAACCGGCAGGCAGTAAATACTGAAACACAGTAAATGCCGGCACAGGAATGAAATATGACAGAATTTTTGAGAGAAATAAACTGGAGTCCTCTGTGGATTTCCTTAAAAACAGGTCTGGCAGCCACAGTGATCGCTTTTTTTCTGGGAATATTTTGCGCCCGGAAGATCATGAAGCTGAAGCCGGGAGCCAGAGCAGTACTGGACGGGATCCTTACTCTTCCGCTAGTACTTCCTCCTACAGTGGCTGGATTTTTTCTGCTACTGATCTTCAGCCTGAAAAGGCCCTTCGGAAGCTTTCTTTTGGATAATTTTGATATTAAGATCGTGCAGACCTGGAAGGGCTGTGTGGTCGCAGCGGCAGTGATCGCATTTCCGCTGATGTACCGCAATGCACGGGCTGCTTTTGAACAGGTGGATATAAATCTTATCCATGCAGGTCAGACTCTGGGGATGAGCGACAGCCGGATATTCTGGCGGGTAGTCATGCCGGCGGCAGGACCGGGGATCGCATCCGGAACAGTGCTGGCATTTGCACGTGCGATCGGAGAATATGGCGCAACCTCCATGCTTGCCGGAAATATCCTTGGAAAAACCAGAACAGTTTCTGTTGCCATTGCATCAGAGACAGCAGCCGGAAATTACGGAACTGCAGGATTCTGGGTCGTTGTGATCGTGCTGATCTCCTTTGTGATCGTAGCGCTGATCAATATCGTATCCGGAAGAGGAATGAAAACAAGAAGGTGGATCTGATGGCAGTCAAAGTAAATATCGAAAAAAACTTCCGTGATTTTTCCCTGAAGGTAGATTTTGAAGGCAGTTCGGCAGCCATTGGGCTTCTTGGTGCTTCCGGCAGCGGAAAAAGCATGACCTTACGCTGTATTGCAGGGATCGAAACACCGGATAAAGGAAGGATCGTCATCAATGGAAAAACAGTGTTTGATTCTGAAAAAGGGATCAATTTGAAACCGCAGAAGCGACGGATCGGATATCTGTTTCAGAATTATGCGCTGTTCCCAACCATGACAGTGGAACAGAACATCCGCTGCGGTTATCGTGGGGAAAAATCCTCCGCCAGAGAAAAAGTGGCAGATCTGATCCGGCGATATCATCTGGAGGGGCTGGAGAAGCGCCTGCCCTCACAGCTTTCCGGCGGACAGCAGCAGAGAGTGGCACTGGCCAGAATGATGATCGGAGAGCCGGAAGCTATTCTTCTGGATGAGCCGTTTTCCGCACTGGACGGTTACCTGAAGGATGTGCTCCAGCGGGAGATGCAGGATTTCCTCAAGGACTATCCGGGAGATATGATCCTTGTGACACACAGCAGAGATGAGGCTTATAAATTCTGCAGGGAGCTTTCCATTGTACATGAAGGCAGGATCCTTGTGACCGGGGAGACAAAGCAGCTGTTTGAGAGACCGGGACTTCTGGAGGCAGCAAAGCTTACCGGCTGTAAGAATTTTTCCAGAGCGGAGAGGCTGGGACCTCACGAGATCTATGCGGCGGACTGGAAAATGAAGCTCCATACCGAAGAAAACGTAGATATGGATATTACCCATGTAGGGATCCGCGGCCACTGGATCCGCCCGGAATCAGAGCCGGGTGAGAACTGTATGGCAGTGCAGGTAGACCAATACATAGAAACTACATTTGAACATCAGTATATGATCCGAAACAAAGCGGAAGAGAATGCTGCCGGATTATGGTGGATGCGTCCCAAAAACAGCTTTACGGAGGATCCGGATAAAGATCTTCCGGAATATCTGTATCTTCCACCGGAGCATCTGATGCTGCTGAAATAAAGAACCCCCAGAAACAGACATTATCTGCTGTTTCCGGGGATTTTTTGTGTTCCTGCATTTTTGATGGATTTTTACGAGCAGAATCTATTTTCCATGATTTCCGGAATAGGTAATGTAATCGGACACCATCATGGCAAGCTTGAAGGCCAGTGCATCCTCAAAGGTACGGATATCCAGGCCAAAACGCTTCTGTAGCTTTTCAAAACGGTACACCAGAGTATTCCGGTGCACATAGAGCTGTCTGGAGGTTTCAGAAAGGTTCAGGTTATTTTCAAAGAAGGTCCGGATGATATTGAGGGTTTCGTCGTCAATAGATTCCAGGGATTCTTCTCCGAAGATCTCGCCTACAAACATGTTGCAGACCTGAGTGGGAAGCTGATAGATCAGACGTCCGATGCCCAGACGGTTGTAACCGAAAACGTTTTTGTCAGCATAAAAGATCTTGCCGACCTCCAGAGCAGTGCGGGCTTCCTTGTAGGCATCGGAAAGCTCCATGATATCATCTGCAACATTGCTGTAGGAAACCCAGGCAGAGGTCATGGCCTCTGTATTGAGCATATCCACCAGCATGCAGGCGATACCCTCCAGCTCTTCGTAGCTTTCGGTGCTCTGAAGCTCACGTACTACGATGATGCCGGAATCATCCAGTGCAGTGATAAAATCTCGTGTACGGGCAGAAAAGATGTTGCGGATGGTAGCCAGGGCATTTTCGTCCTTGTGCTGCTTGGTTTCCACAAGAAATACCGCACGGCGGGCAGAAGGTGTGATATGAAGACGGGCAGCCTTGTTAAAAGCTTCTACCTGGGAATAGCGGTCCAGGAGAAGATTCTGCATAAAGGAGTTCTTGTCTGTTTTTTCCGTATAGGCGGTGAGGAGACTTTCTACCTGGCAGACAGCAAGCTCTCCGATGGTAGAAGCCTGCTCTCCGGAGCCCCATACGATCAGAAGCATATTGCTCTGAGGTGTGTTGTTCAGCTTGTACAGACTGCAGCTGCGGTTGGAGATGCATAAGGCAGGATCCTCCCGGAACTGAGCAAGCTTTTCAGAAGAAGGAAGTCGGCGGTCCCCTGTGGAAATGTATATCTGGTCATTTTCATCCAGAATACAGAAATCAAGACCGCTGATCCGGGTCCAGTCATCCAGACATTTTTGAATTGTTTGCTGTATTTTCATAAAAAGCGTCCTTTCTGATGTGAAATAAAACTAGTGAAATAAAAAGAAACCCCGGGAAATCATATCCCCCGGGGTTACATTCTGTTTTTATGATTCGACGAGAATTAGTTTGTGATAGTAAGCTCTGTCTCTTTGTCGAAGAAGTGAGCTTTCTCCATATCGAATGCAAATCTGATCGGATCACCGGTCTTAGCTGTTGTACGAGGATCAACTCGTGCTGTAACCTGAGTTCCGTCAACATCGAAGTACAGGAATACTTCAGCACCAAGAAGCTCGTAAACTTTAACTACGGAGTTCATTGGTTTGCTTGGAGATGTCTCAAGGAACATCTGAGAATCATGAATATCCTCAGGACGGATACCAAGAACAACTTTCTTTCCAACATAGCCTTTGTCTTTCAGGACTTTAGCCTTAGCTGCCGGAACGATAACCTCATGCTCACCACCGATTGTAGCAATTATATTGCCGCCTTTCTCGGAGATAACAGCATCAAGGAAGTTCATCTGCGGAGATCCCATGAATCCTGCAACGAAGAGGTTGCCTGGTTTCTGATACAGGTTCTGTGGTGTATCAACCTGCTGAACAACACCGTCTTTCATAACAACGATTCTGGTACCAAGTGTCATAGCCTCTGTCTGGTCATGTGTTACATAGATGATGGTAGCACCAAGTCTCTGATGGATCTTGGAGATCTCGATACGCATCTGTACACGAAGCTTAGCATCCAGGTTGGAAAGAGGCTCATCCATAAGGAATACCTTAGGATTACGAACGATAGCACGTCCCATAGCAACTCGCTGTCTCTGACCACCGGAAAGAGCCTTCGGTTTACGATCAAGAAGCTTGTCAAGGTCAAGGATTCTTGCTGCTTCACGAACAGCCTTGTCGATCTGGTCCTTCGGAACTTTACGAAGCTTAAGTCCGAATGCCATGTTATCATAAACTGTCATATGAGGATACAGAGCGTAGTTCTGGAATACCATTGCGATATCACGGTCCTTAGGCTCAACATCGTTCATGACTTTGTCACCGATCTTAAGTGTACCACCGCTGATCTCCTCAAGACCTGCGATCATACGAAGTGTTGTAGATTTTCCACATCCGGATGGTCCTACGAAGATGATGAATTCTTTGTCTTCGATCTCCAGGTTGAAATCTTTAACTGCCTGGAAGCCGTTCGGATAAGTTTTATTAATGTGAGATAATGATAAACTTGCCATTGTTGTTTCCCTCCAAAATTAATATATTGTTTTACGTAATTTCCTTTGCTGGTTAACAGTATATCGAAAATGAGAGAAAAGGGCTAGAGCTGAATCTTACAAAGTTTCCGGCAGTTTCTTGTCATTCTGACGAAAAAACGAAAGGGGATTTTTCGTCATTTTGTCAAAACGACGGTTTCCTATGTACAGGTTCACGAGACATTATACGGTATTCAGGCAGAATCCTCAATATGTAAAAAAAAGTTCAAAGGAGTTATTTACAACTAACCTAAGTTGGAGTATACTAACTTATTAGATAAAAGAAAAGTTTTCTCAATAAAGGAGGGATCAGAATGCATATTGCAGAAGCCGAAACAGAAGAGAAAAAAACAGGATGCTACCGACATACAGAGATGCAGAGGGATCTTATTATAGAGAAACTGAAGGAGAAGGGGCTCCGCATCACCAGACAGAGAAAGATTCTTCTGGACATTATCCTGGAGGGAGAGTGCTCCTGTTGTAAGGAAATCTATTACAGGGCTTCCGCACTGGATCCGAAGATCGGTGTAGCTACAGTATACCGTATGGTCAATACGCTGGAATCCATCGGTGCTATCAGTCGAAAGAATATGTATCGCGTGGCATGCAGCACAAAAGGCGTCTGCACAGTAGAACTGGATGATGATACGATATGCCATCTGTCCGGACAGAAGCTTAATGAAGTGATCCTTGCAGGACTTCGGGCCTGCGGGGAGATCAGTGAACAGAATATCCGTACCCTGGCGCTGCTGCCTGTTCATGAGGTCGGGTGAGTATGGAAAAGCTATGGCACAATATAATAGGAAAGAAGAGGTTTGTACAGACTAAGAATTAGATAGATTAAACTATTAGTAAAAATTAACTGTTAGGCAAAAATAACTGAAAATTTAACGAATTGTGTTGAATTCACACAAAAAACACTGGACTTTTTTTTACAGACATTTTATAATAATGAAAATATCGGGGCGGACATGAAAAATCCTCACCGGGAATCAGAAAAAAATAAAAATCATATATCAGGAGGAAATTATTATGGCAGACTTTAAATTCAAGAAATCAGGACTTTTTGCAGCAGGCGTTCTTTTCGGTACAGCAGGAATCAAGATCCTCACAAGCAAGGATGCGAAGAAGCTTTACACAGGATGCACAGCAGCCGTTTTAAGAGCTAAGGACTGCATCATGAAAATAGCTACGAATCTTCAGGAGAATGCTGAAGATATTTATGCTGAAGCTAAGGAGATCAATGAGGAAAGAGCAGCAGCTGAAGAGGCTGTAGAGGATGTTGAGACAGAAGCAGAGGAAACTGCAGATGAGGATGCATTCAAAGAAACAGCAGAAGAGACAGCTGAGTAAAGAGGCGATTTTCCGTGAAATTTTATATCAAACATGAGACAAGAGGCCGGCTTCGTATCCATCTTGCTCAGAAGAGGATGAGCTACGGGCAGGCAGATACGCTGTTGTATTATCTCGAGAATCTTGATGAAGTGGCTTCTGCCAAGGTATACGAGAGAACCTGTGACGCAGTTGTAAATTATCGGGGCAGCAGAGCTGCGGTTATCCGTGGTATCAGCGAATTTCATTATCAGGATGTAGAGGTTCCTTCGCAGGTGCTGCAGAGCTCAGGGAGAGCACTGAATGCAGAATATCAGGAGAAGCTGATCTCCAAGGTGATCTGCCATTACGGAAGAAGGCTTTTTCTGCCATATCCGCTGAATGCCATTTATACAACAGCTACTTCCCTGAAATATATCTGGAAGGGAATCGATACACTTCTTCACCGTAAGATCGAGGTGCCGGTCCTGGATGCCACTGCAATTGGAGTGTCTGTATTACGTCAGGACTTTGGTACTGCAGGCTCCATCATGTTCCTGCTTGGAATCGGAGAGATCTTGGAAGAGTGGACGCATAAGAAATCCGTAGGTGATCTTGCAAGAACCATGTCCCTGAATGTTGGCAGGGTATGGCTGAAGAGAGAGGATCAGGAGATCTTGGTAGAGTCCGGAGAGGTCCAGCCGGGAGATGAGGTTGTTGTACGTATGGGTACCGTAATTCCTTTTGACGGAAGTGTTACAGATGGAGAGGCTATGGTCAACCAGGCTTCTCTTACCGGTGAGTCTGTACCTGTATGCAAGAAAGAGGGTAGCGTTGCCTATGCAGGCACTGTTGTGGAGGAAGGTGAGATCACCATCCGCGTAAAGACGGTAGGTGGTTCCAGCCGCTATGACAAGATCGTTACCATGATCGAGGAGTCTGAGAAGCTGAAATCTTCTTTGGAGGGAAAGGCAGAGCATCTGGCAGATAAGCTGGTTCCCTATACTCTTGGAGGAACAGCACTTACATATCTCCTTACCAGAAATGCCACCAAGGCCCTTGCGATCCTGATGGTGGATTTCTCCTGCGCGCTTAAGCTTGCAATGCCGATCTCTGTATTGTCTGCAATCCGTGAGGCCGGTACCCATAAGGCTACAGTTAAGGGCGGTAAATATCTGGAAGCAATGGCTGAGGCAGATACCATCGTATTTGATAAGACAGGAACTCTGACAAAGGCGAAGCCAACCGTTGTGGATGTGGTTCCTTTTGACAACAATGATCCGGAGGAGATGCTGCGTATCGCCGCATGTATGGAAGAGCATTTCCCACACTCCATGGCCAAGGCTGTTGTCAGTGCTGCCAGGAAGAAGCATCTGGCCCATGAGGAGATGCATTCAAAGGTTGAATATGTAGTAGCGCATGGAATTTCCACTACGATCGAAGACCATAAGGCCGTGATCGGAAGCTATCACTTTGTATTTGAAGATGAGAAATGTCTGATCCCGGAGGATGGCAAGGAGAAATTCGACAATATTCCGGAAGAGTATTCCCACCTGTATCTTGCCATTGACGGACGCCTTGCAGCCGTGATCTGTATTGAAGATCCTCTTCGTGAGGAGGCGAAAGCTTCTGTAGAAGCACTGCGCGGGGCAGGGATTTCCAAGATCGTTATGATGACAGGGGACAGTGAGCGTACAGCAGCAGCCATTGCCAGACGTGTGGGAGTGGACGAATATTATTCCGAGGTACTTCCGGAGGATAAGGCCAACTTCATCGAAAAAGAAAAGGCAGCCGGAAGAAAGGTTATCATGGTAGGTGACGGAATCAATGATTCTCCGGCACTTTCCGCAGCCAATGTCGGTATCGCCATCAGTGATGGTGCTGAAATTGCCCGGGAGATCGCAGATATTACTGTAGGTGCAGATGATCTTCAGGAGCTTGTTGTTCTGAAAGAGATCAGCAATGCACTGATGAAGCGTATCAGACGCAATTACCGTTTTATTATTACCTTTAACGCAGGTCTTATCGCCTGTGGCGTTGCAGGTATCCTGCAGCCGACTTCATCCGCACTTCTGCATAATACCTCCACACTGGCGATCAGCCTGAAGAGTATGCAGAATCTGCTTCCATAGAAAATTTTTAACCGAATCAAGTGAGTCCTCTGCAGGATTGCGAATATCCGCTTGACAATAAATATAAAAAGCCGGCCAGGTTATCGAAGAGATAAGAGCTTCGTACCTGGCCGTTTTTTTTGGCTGCTCAGACGTGGATCGCAGGTATCAGCCTGAAGGTGTAGGTGTATGAAGTAAGTTTTATTCCTGAGGAAAGGGTTCGCTTTCCAACATCAGTCCGTCAGTCATATGATAGCGTTTCTTTTGGGTATCCGAACGGAGAGGCCGGGTATGAAGGCTTCGGTACCTGGAGGGGCTCATATGATAAAATTTTTCGAAGGTATGTGCAAAATGCTGCCGGCTGTTGTATCCGGAAGAAAAGGCAATATCCGTAATGTGCAGAGTACTGTTGCACAGAAGAAAGGAGGCCTGTTCCATACGCTTGCGGTTGATATAGGTATTGATGGTGCAGCCGTTTTTTTCTGTAAAGAGCGCCTGCAGGTAGGATTTGTTGATCCCTGCATATGCGGAGATGGCAGGAATATCAATGTCTTCCAGATAATGCTCGTCAATATAGCGGAGCGCTTTTTTCAGATAGACGATTCCCTGGGTGCTCCGGCTGGAGCGGGCGCAGAATGCAAGCTCTGTAAGCATACGGCTGAAAAGAAGAAAGAAGAGAAATTCTTCCTTTTGTATCTGACCGGAATTTTGTTGTAAAAAGGTGAGCAGATCCTTCAGGCTGTATCCGAAGCTGCGGGAATCCGCGCCGGAGCAGAAGCCCTGGGAGGCTTCCATAAAATTCCAGAACTGGGAAAATCCGGGATCCTTTTTCAGGAGAAGCTCCAGAGCAACCGGACTTTTTTCGGGAGTAAGGGAAAATTCCAGATTCAGGATCGAGCAGGGAAAACCATCCGGAATCTCCAGCCTGTGAGGTACATCCGGCCGGATAAAGATAAATTGCCCGGATTTCAGTGGGAATTCCGTGTCCTGTGTGCCATCCAGGCAGAAAACCCGGCAGGAACCGGAGGTGATATACATGATCTCATAGCTGGAATGTGTGTGATGCTCCATATGATAATAAGGCAGGGAGAGAGCATAAAAAGCAGAAATATGGAAATATCGGGAAGAGTCCTGGAAAATATCTGGCATGAAAAAACCTCCTGAGTATGCTGCGAAGCGGAATGTAAATATTTCAGCTGTAAATTGCGAGTCGGACAGATGCAGATATTCGATTAAATCGCCCTACATGTCTGACTGACTGTACTCTTTACTGTCAGCAAACAGTATATCACGCAAAAATAAATACGACAATATATTGCATTTTTACATTCAGGGGATGATACCTGTCACCTTATAAAAAAACAGATATTATACTGTGATCAGAATCAGAAAAACGGAGGGTATTTTCTATGAGCTATAAAAATGAAAACATGAAAATGATCGAATTACATGAGAATGGCCTGGATATCCAGTTTCGTATCCGGGAAAACGGCGTGGTAGAGCTGGCAGATTTTTCTTCACAGGAAGTAAAAAAAGCAGTCATGGAGCCGAAGGATGATATCTGTTATCCGGCTGTTGAGATCCACAGAAGCGGCACAGGAAGCTTAAACATGCATGCCTACAAAAACAACATCAATCAGTCCTCTGTGGATTTTGTTTATGAGAACCATGAGCTGAAGGCACAGGCCGGCGGAAAAGAGCTAGAGATCGTAATGATTTCCCCGGAAAAGCTGAAGGCAGTATATCATATGCGCCTGTTTGATGGAGTGCCGGCAGTACAGACTTGGACAGAGATCATCAACGAGGGAAGCGAGGATCAGGGGCTGACCTATGTTTCTTCTTTTATGTATCAGGGAATTTCCAGAGGCGGCGAGAAGCCTTATTATAAAAAAACAGATATCTATGTGCCGTTTAACAGCTGGTGCTGTGAGGCACAGTGGCAGAAATACGATGCAGAAACGCTGAATTTAAACGGAATGGTCGTAGATGGCTTCAATCATCAGGGATATGGCCTGAACCGTTATTGTTACAGTGGAAAGGGCACCTGGTCTACCTGTGAGTATCTTCCCATGGGAATTGCCGAGGACAGAGAAACAGGGGAGACGTATATTTTCCAGATTGAAAGCTCCGGACAGTGGCTGGCAGAATATGGCTCTGCACAGGGCGGAAATTTGTATCTTGCCTTAAGCGGCGCCACAGAGCAGGAGCATGGCTGGTATAAGAATCTGAAACCGGGAGAAAGCTTTACAACCGTTCCGGCAGGGGCAGCGGTTGTAAAAGGTGGCCTGAATCCGGCAGCAGCGGCACTGACCAGATATCGGAGAAAAGTACGCAGACCGAATACGGACGATGAGAAGCTGAACGTGGTATTTAATGATTACATGAATTGCCTGATGGGAGACCCTACAACGGAGCGGGAGCTTTCCATCATTGACAAGGCAGTAGAGCTCGGATGCGAATATTACTGCCTGGATGCAGGCTGGTATGACGACGGATTCTGGTGGGACCGTGTCGGGGAATGGAAAGAAGCATCCGGAAGATTTCCCAATGGTTTGAAAGAAGTCTGCGATCATGCACACAGTAAAGGCCTGAAAATGGGACTCTGGCTGGAAATCGAGGTTATGGGAGTTGCCTGCGAACTGGCAAACAAGCTTCCGGATGACTGGTTTGTCTGCCGTCATGGAAAACGCCACATTGACAATAAACGCTATATGCTGGATTTCCGCAATCCGGAGGTACGGAAATATTGCCGTGATGTAGTAGACAGGCTGATCAATGATTACGGTGTAGAGTACTTTAAAGTGGACTATAACGTAACCATGGGATATGGAAGTGATCTGAACAGTGACAGCTGTGCAGATGCCATCCGTGAGCATTATGAATGTCTTCACCAGTGGTATGAGGAAATCTTCCGGGATCATCCGGAGCTTGTTGTGGAGAACTGCGGTTCCGGCGGACAGCGTATGGATTATGGTATGCTGAAGATCTTAAGCCTGCAGTCTACCAGTGATCAGACAGATTATCTCTACAATGCCAATATCGCTGCCAATGTAGCCAGTGCGGTAACTCCGGAGCAGGGTGGTATGTGGGTATATCCGTATGAGGATGAAGAAGAGCATGTGATCTACAATGTAGTAAATGGTATGCTTCTCCGCCCATATATCAGCGGTATGGTATGGAAGCTGGGCGAAAATTCCATGAACCGTATGAAGGAGGGAATCTCCCTGTATAAGGAGATCCGTGAGGAAGTCCGTGACGGCGTGCCGTTCTTCCCGCTTGGTTTTGGAACTCTGAAATCTGAAGTTCTTGCTTACGGAGTGAAAGCAGAGAAGAATACCTATCTTTCGGTATGGACACCGGGAACAACAGAAGCAGTGATCCCGCTGGAAAATGCAGAGCAGGTCCGCAGAGTATCCGTGATCTATCCGAAGGAAGAGATGTGCGGATATAAGATCGAAAATGGAAATCTTGTAGTGAAGATGCCACAGGAAAAAGCGGCCAGACTGTTTAAGATCGAGATGAAATAGAAAATCAGGAAAGACCGTAAGTTTGACGAAGAGGCGTGGGCAAAAATAAATGGAAAATAAAAGAGCGCCGGCATTTTTACCAGAAAGCTCATCAGTCTGGATGAAGTTGTAAAGATCCCGGCTGTGTACCTGAATTATAAGAAATACAGATGGGTGAAGGATCTGACAGTGAAAAGCGAATAGAAACAGAAAACAGCAGAGCTGTATGTCCCGGGATTACAGGGAATATACAATTCTGCTGTTTTATTTTATGAGATTATCTGTTTTCCGCAAGATATTCTTCTGTAAGAGCAACCGCATCGGTGATACACTGCGGGCAGCTGCAGAGAACCTTGCCTGTTTCTACACCTTTTAATTCACGGCAGATACAGGAACCGTTTTTTTCTTTGAATTTCTGGATATAGGTGCGGAGCTTTTTGTAAGTGTCACCTTTGGAGCCGGAACCTTCTTCGGTATTTCCGCGGCTGTTGGAAAGTCCGATGATCATAGCCATACCGGAAAGAGCACCGCACATTTCCATAACACTCATTCCAAGGCCGAAGCCCTCGGCAATACGGAACATCTCGTTTTCATCGATGCCAAATTCCCGGCAGAAAGAACAGGCAACTGCCTGTGCACAGTTACAGCCATTCTCGTGTAATTTTGTAGCGTATTCGGCTTTTGTACTCATGATTTCTTATCCTCCTGATTTCAGATCGCAAGCATATTTTTGATTGCTTCCATATAGATCAGTACCGCTTCTTCCATACCAGAGACCAGGATAAATTCATCGGCTCCGTGGATACGGTAGTCAATTCCCTCTTTTTCAGGTCCGAAGGCTATGATGTTTTTGAGGGATTTTGCGTAAGTGCCGCCTCCGATGACCATTGGTTTGTGTTCGGTATCGCCGGTCACATCTGTGTAAGCTTTGTAAAGAGCATTTACCAGCGGAGATTCTCTTGGGAAGAATAACGGAGCAACAACCTTTATGATCTCAATACGACCGTTTTTATCTTCCAGTCTGTCCTGGCACATTTTGCGGATATCGGTCTCATTAAGAGTTACCGGAACACGGATATCGATGGTACAGGAAATGACACCGTTTTCTGTTTTTACGATTCCGTTGCATAACGTCAGATCGCCGTATTCATCTGCAAATTTCAGACCAATGCCGGAGCCGTCACATGCAGTGCCGATATGGGAGTTATAGAATTCCACAAAGTCATCTTCAAAGCCTGCTTTTGCCAGACATTCAAAAGTTACTCCTGCAGCATTGACACCGAGATGGGGAGTGCTGGCATGAGCCGGAATACCTTTGGCGTAGATGGTGAGCTCACCATTTTCTTCGGTTACCTTATATTCCTGGAGCTTCGTCCGGGAAAGTGCGGATTCCAGCTTTTCCTTCAGACCGTCCTCATCGGGAACAACGGTTGTACAGGTGTCACACATTGCATTGGATACAAAACCGCCGTTCATGGAGATGATCCGGGTGTTTTTTGAGCAGGCGATCATGGCAAGCTGACCTTTTTCACCGTGGATACACGGGAAGCTGGCATCCGGTGTGAAACCGCAGGAAAGCTCTTCTGCTACCTGATTGTAGTGATCCATACATCTGGAACCTGTTTCCTCGTTGCAGCCCATGATCAGGCGGACTCTTTTGTTCAGCTTCACGCCGTGGTCGCGGAGAAGCTTCATGGCATAGAGCGCTTCCAGGATAGGGCCTTTGTCATCAGTGGTCCCGCGGCCGTATACATGATCGTCTTCACGGGTAAGGCGGAACGGATCGTAGGTCCAGTCTCCGCCTACAGGAACGATATCCAGATGACCGGCGATGCCGACGATCTCATCGCCCTCACCCATTTCGGCATAACCGCAGTAGTTATCCAGGTTTACGGTTTTAAAGCCAAGCTCTTCGGCAATCTTCAGTCCCTCTTCCAGGGCTTTTGCAGGACCCTCACCAAATGGCTTTCCCTCGGAAGGGGTACCGAGCTGGGAGTCAATGGCAACCAGTCTGCCAAGATTTGTGAGCATTTCTTCTGATAATGCGTGGATTTCCTCTTTAATATCCATATTGATTTCCTCCTGTTTACAGCGTTCCGGAAAGTGACAGGATGGAACGCTGATGTTATGAGCTCTATTATAGCATAGATTGTAATGAATGGCAGAGTGGATTTTTACCTGTTGAAGACGTACCGATCCATTCGGCGGAAGGCTTCTTCTATGCGGGAACGGGGTGAGGCCAGATTCATTCTTAGGTGACAGGGACCGAAAAACATCCTGCCGTCCTGGACGGCAACGCCGACATCCCAGCAGGCTTTTTCCACATCTTCGATTGTTTTGCCATGGGCAGTACACCAGTCGGTGCAGTCGGCAAAGAGCATGTAGGTGCCTTCCGGTCTGGAAACGTTGACACCCTTAAAGTGCCGGTCAATGTAATCACAGGCAAAGCTTACATTTCCGCTTAGTACTTCGCATAGTTCATCGGTCCATTCATAGCCTTCAGGCTGATAAGCGCCAAGCAGAGCGTGCATGGACAGAACATTCATCATATTATAATGGCTCAGACTGGACTCCTTCAAAATACGATCCCGCCACCAGCTGTTGTATACAATGTGATAGCTGCCAACAAGTCCTGCCAGATTAAAGGTTTTGGATGGAGCGTAGAAGGCCGCTGTACGCTGGCGGGCATCTTCGCTGATGGACTGGCTGGGGATATGCTTATGGCCATTCAGGATGAGGTCAGACCAGATCTCGTCTGAGATGACATAGACATCATATTTTCGGTACAGCTCCATGGCTTTTTCCAGCTCCCGGCGTTCCCACACGCGTCCACAGGGATTGTGTGGATTGCAGAGAATGGCAGCGTGGATCTTTTTTTCACGGAGTTGTTTTTCCATGTCTGCATAATCCATTCTCCATATGCCGTTTTCATCCTTTGTCAGAGGAGAGTGTACGGCCTCGTAGCCGTTGTTTTTCAGACTTTTGGTGAAGCCTATGTATGTCGGACTGTGAACCAGGACGTTATCACCGCGGGAGCAGACGCAGTTCAGTGCACTGATAACTCCGCCCAGAACGCCATTTTCGTAGCCAATGTGTCTGGGCTTCAGACCGGTGATACCGTGGCGTGTTTCCTGCCAGTGGATGATGGCCTTATAATATTCCGGCGGGGCTTCGAAGTAACCGAAGGCCGGGTGACTGGCCCGTTCGATGATCGCCTGCTGTATGGTAGGTACAGTAGGAAAGTTCATGTCTGCTACCCACATCGGGATGGCATCGAATCCCTCCTTCGGCGGGGCAGGAGAGAAACCATCGCCCTTCAGGCCGTCTACTGCGATGGAATCTCTGCCATGTCGGTCAATGATGGAAGTGAAGTCGTATTTCATATGAATGCTCCGTTACTGAAAACTTATAAAAAGTTATAAACTTCTATGTTTCATTCCTACTTCAACGAGTATGCTTTTGATGATAT
>NZ_RCXU01000023.1:0-64332 GCF_004167315.1 Blautia sp. aa_0143 | reverse complement strand
CAGCGGCGTGGCCAGGAGGGGAAGAGCGCGAGAAGGGGAGACGGCCTTCGCAACTCCGAGTGCTTCCCCTTCTCGCAAATTACCGCCTTCCAAAAGGCCGAACCTTTATCCTAAAAATAAAAAAATAAAAAATTATAAAAAAAGAGACCGTCAGACCAATAAAGTCCAACAGTCTCAAAAAAGAAAAAAACTCTTTTTATTCTTACACTTTTTTATTTATTCTTAACCTTCTCCAGCATCTCCTCAGCTCTCTCAATCTCACTCTTCTCATCCTTCGGAAGAACAATATTAAGAATAATCGCAAATACCGCTGCCGGAACAATACCGGAACCGCCGAAGATCAGGCTGATCGCCTGTGGCAGATGCACCAGGATCGCTGTATTGGAGCCAAGTCCATAACCAAGACCAAGTGCTACGGAAACGATCGTAACATTTCTCGGTCCGATCGGCCACTTGGTGATTAACTGGATACCGCTGACAACAATGGATGAGAACATCATAACTGCAGCGCCGCCCAGAACGCTCTGCGGCATGATGGAGATCAGTGCTGCAAGCTTCGGGAACAGTCCGCATGCGATCAGGAAAATTCCTCCTGTAGCGATACAAAAACGGTTTACAACCTTATTCATTGCAACCAGACCAACGTTCTGGCTGAAGGATGTGTTCGGGAGCACACCGAACAGTGCTGCGAAGGAAGATCCAAGTCCGTCACACATAACACCACCGGAAAGCTCTTTGTCTGTAGCCTCTCTTCCAAGACCACCCTCTGTGATTCCGGAAATATCACCAACTGTTTCAACTGCAGTTACAATAAACATGATCAGGATCGGCACGATCGCACGTGCGTCAAACACCCATTTTACAGGCATCAGTGCCGGTACCGCAAACCATTTTGCCTGAGCAACCTTGTCCCAGTTGAGAACCCAGGCCTTTGTAGCCTCCACAGTAGCACCTGTGTCATCTACATATGTAAATGTTGTAGGAAGTACCATAGCCATGATACTTACCAGAATGTATCCCACGATAATACCGATGAGGATTGAAGAAAAGCTTGTGAAGCCTTTTGTTCCATGCTTCAGTACAATGATCACGATCAGAACTACAAAGCCTACGAAAAGGTTTTCAAGAGAACCGTAATCCTTTGCGGAGCTTCCGCCACCGAAAGAGCTGATTCCCACACCGATCAGTGAAAGACCGATTGAAAGTACAACCGTACCTGTTACAACAGATGGGAAAAATTTTCTCAAGGGCTTCAGAAAGCTTCCCAGAACAGTCTCAAAAAGACCGCCGATAAAGCAGGCTGCCATGATTGAACCATAGGCAACGATACCATTTCCCATGACTCCGGCAACGCTCTGACATACGCCGATGAAGCCTGAACTTGTTCCCATAACGATAGGAAGCTTGCCACCGACCGGTCCGATCGTAAAGACCTGTACAAGTGTAACAATTCCTGCGATCAGCATTGCATTCTGAAGTAATGCAACCTGAAGATCCCCTCCTGCTTCGATCCCGCAGGCAGCTGTGATGATCAGAAGCGGGGTAAGATTACCCACAAACATGGCAAGCACGTGCTGCAGTCCAAGGGGAATTGCCACCTTAAGAGGTGGGCGTCCGTCCAGCTCATAAGGGCTGGCTGTGTTTTTCTCCTGTTTTTCCATAATGAATCCATCCTTTCTTTCCCTATGTCCTGACGATAACATAAAAAAGAAGGCAGTTATACCCACTGCTGAATATAACCGCCCTGTTATCTGTCAGTACACGTATCGTGTCTCTTCTGTTTCGACACTCTTATCTGAACTGTTATTTCAGACTCCTGAAAAACGGGTTCATTATACAGTATCCCAACATCTATATCAAGTGTTAATTAACAAGTTGTTGATTTTTTTGCAGCTTTTTTTGCCTGGCTCTCACTCCAGAGCTCATCGGCCTGTTTCTTCCATACCTCTGCATAGTGATCACATTTTGCACAGAGATGCTCCGCTGTTTCCGGAGACTGAAGATCTGTAGATTTCGCTCCTGCACGCTCAACCATCTTGCGGAGAAGCTCAGGATTTTCAAGCATCGGACATGGACGAAGCATGTTTTTGTTGAACGGCTGACCTTTGTGATACTCCATAAAGATCGGGCTCTTCAGCGCCTCAAGGAGTGTACATTCTTTAATGTTCGCATTGGAGAAATGAATGAATACGCAAGGATCCACGTCTCCGTTTGCATTGATATGGAGGTAACGACGGCCACCTGCGATACATCCGCCTACATACTCTGCATCGTTCTGGAAGTCCATAGTGAAGAGAGATTTTGTGGCACGGAATCTGCGGACGCTGTCGTACATTTTGATTCTCTGCTCCGGTGTGGGGAGGAGATCTGCTGCTGCATCATTTCCAACCGGCATATAGTGGAAGAACCATGCAAAATAAGCTCCGCACTCGATCAGATGATCAAAATACTCCTCACTGCTTACTGCATCTACGTTTGCGGATGTGTAGCATGTGGAAACACCGAACGGAAGGCCGTGGCTCTTCAGAAGCTCCATGGCGTGCATAACCTTCTGATATACACCATCACCACGACGTCCGTCTGTAGTTGCCTCTGTTCCCTCAAGGCTGATAGCCGGAACGAAGTTTTTCACACGGAGCATTTCCTGACAAAATTCTTCGTCAATAAGAGTTCCGTTTGTGAAGGAAAGGAACTCGCAGTCCGGATTCATCTCACAGATCTTAATGAGATCCTTTTTGCGGACCAGTGGCTCACCGCCTGTGTAGATGTACATATAGGTTCCCAGTTCTTTACCCTGTTTTACGATAGAATCGATGGTCTCAAGATCCAGATTCAGCTTGTGGCCATACTCTGCTGCCCAGCATCCTGTGCAATGAAGGTTACATGCGCTGGTAGGATCAAGAAGAATTGCCCACGGTACATTGCAGTCATTCTCTTCTGATACCTTTTCCTGCGTTGCGCTTCCCTTAAGACTGGCATTTACAATAAAGTTGCGGAAAAATGTCTGGCGTACGCCGGCATCCAGCTGATACATACGAAGGATCAGCTGATACCAGTTGTCCTTTGCCTCGATGGAATGACGGATCGCATTTCTCTGTCCTGCATACCAGCCATCCGGTGTTACTTTATCAACCATTTCCATGATCTTCGGTATGTTTGTCTCCGGATCCTTCTCAAGATAATCCAGTGCTTTTGTTACGGTAGCTGCGATCGCTGCCTGTTTTGCTTTGTCTACGATTCCCATACTCTATTTCCTCCTATGTTATTATCTAAAGTGATTGGTTATTTTTATGTTTATGTTTAAAGCCGACTCTTGATGATCTTGATCGTCAGGATCCCGACCCATAGATTGAGGATCCCTTCCAGTAAAATGGAAAATCCTACCAACACCATCATCATAGCTGCTGCTTCAAATGGTCTGATAAAAACCAGAACTCCGATCACTCCGGTGACCAGTGCGATCAGCAGGATCTGCCACCACAACGCCAGACCGAATCTCTTCGCATCTACAGACATCTGGATCTTAAACAGGGCATCTGCCAGGATCAGGATTCCGAACACGGAAAAAATAAGATCCACTGCGAAATTTTTTCTGGCTATCAGGATCACTCCCACTGCCATCAGCAGGATTCCGAAAGCCAGATCGAACTGAAATGCCAGACAGAAAGCATCTCTCGTGAAATATCCGCTGATCTTAATAGCTCCGTACAGGATCAGCATGATTCCCATGAGCACGCACAGCATTTTTACAGAACTTTTCGGCTTCGCCATCAGAAAAATACCCAGCACACAGAACAGTAATGACATGACGATGTAGATGTTTTTTACAAGCTTCAGCTGTTTCAGGTCATCCATACGTTCCCTCCTTGATAATTTTTTCTCATTTATTGTACTGAATTATACATCACTGTGTCGTTTAAAAAAACAGACAAAAAAGAGCCAGTGCCTAAATTTCAGACACCAGCTCAAAATTAACCGTTTCTATACCTTAATAATATTCGAGGACATTCCTGTTCTACACTAAATGGATATTTTTAATCTTCATTTAGTTGAAATCATAGCTTTTCTTTCAGATTTTTGTACTGACTCTCAAGGCTCTTCTCGTAAATATACTCCAGCTTATGCATATCTGACAGGATATCATAATCCATATCATGCCGTAGCCAGTCCAGGATCACTCCCACAAATACGCATTTATAATACCGGCTTATAAGATGCCTATCTTCCTGATCCATTTCGAAGTCTCCGACCGCCCTGTTGATCAGCTCCTCCACCACACGCTCTGCGGCATGATCCAGATAATCGGCAAATACATCCCTCTGGATCGAGCGGTACAGATGTATCATGGCTTTTTTGTTCTTCTGAACTGCATTGACAAGGATTTCCATACAGTCGCTGACTGATTCCGGTGCTTTCTGATCCTTCAGAATGTCATTCAGCTCTTCCCTTACCATTGCTTCCACTGCATCCGGAATATCCCTGAAATGGTAGTAAAATGTATTCCTGTTTACTCCACAGCGTTCCACAATGTCCTTTACCGTAATCTTGGACAATGGTTTTTCGTTCATAAGTTCCGTCAGTGTATGCAGTATGATCTGTCTTGTAAAACCTGGCATTTTCTCTCCCCCATCACAAGCTTTCCTCGGGTTATTTCCTTATTATGTCATAAAAATAACATACTTTCAAGCAACAACATGTTCAAAAATGTCCATAAATCCCCGGAGATCTTTCTCCCGATAACTGTCCCATGACCTGGCTGAACAAGGTTTTGTCAGATCTCTTCTTTCTGTTCCTGCACTTTTTTCTCTGGCTGAACATGAACGATTCCCTCCACAACGGTATGGTTTCTGACCTGATTTACCACAATATCCAGGTTTTTCCAGCTGCATCGGAACTGTTCTCCGTCCTCCGGTACACGTTCCAGAACTCCGCAGACAAAGCCGCTGAAAGTATCATATTTTTCTACAGGAAGCTCCACATTTATGACCTCTGCCACATCATCCAGGATCGCTCCTCCCTGTATTTTCCAGATATGTTCTCCTGTCTTCTCAATATCATCCGGCTTCGGCAGATCTGTCCTGTCGTCAATATCTCCCACCAGCGTCTCCACAAGATCATGCAGAGTGACAATTCCCACAAAGCAGCCGTATTCATCCAGCACTACTGCAAAATAATCCCGTTTTTCCCTCATTTCCCGGAAGATCAGGTTGGCACGCATGGATTCCGGTACAAAAAACGGTGAATAACAGGCATGCTGCAGAACAGCTTCTCTGGATCTGTCATCCAGGCGGAAATAATCTCTGGTGTCCAGAATATGGATAATATCATCTTGGTCTTCCCCGCATACCGGATAAAAGGTGTGACGGTTCTCTCTGATGATCCGTTCCCATTCCTCATCGGAGTCTTCCATATAGAGGACAACCACATCTCTTCTGTGTGTACAGATCTCATCTGCCGCAGTATCATCCAGGTCAAAAACATTCTGGATCATCTCGCTTTCTTCCTGCTGGATGCTGCCCTGTTCATTTCCCTCTGTAAGCAGCATACGGATCTCTTCCTCTGTGGCCTGCTCCTCTTTTTCTTCCGGTTTGATTCCCATCAGATACAGCACGCCATTGGCAGTTACTGTCAGAAGCGCGGTAGCCGGCCAGACTGCGATCATCGCGGTCTTAAGAAGTCCTGCCAGACGCAGAGATAACTCATCCGGATTTTTCATTCCCAGACGTCTTGGCACCAGTTCCCCAAACAGAAGACTTACATAAGAAAGCAGTATGGTCACAATGATCATGCATACGATTTTCAGAACATTTTGTGGTACATCTATCCCCGCCTTTATCAGCGCCGCAGTCATGGGCTGTGCAAAATATTCCGCCGCAAAAGCGCTCTGCAGAAATCCTGCCGTAGTTACCGTTATACGGATCGCCGTCATAAAATGTGCCGGCTGTTCTGTGAGCTTTATCAAAATCTGCGCCCGGTGATCTCCCTCTTCCGCCAGTTCCCTCATCTTTGCTTCATTCATGGACAGAACCGCCATTTCCGCACCTGCGAAAACAGAGTTCAGAAAGATCAGGAACACCAGTAAAATAATTGCCTGTATCATCTTTTTATTCCCCTCAGTATAGTCGTCCGGAAGTATTCCGAACCGGTTATAATACAGAAAGCGGACTACTAATCCGCTTTCCCGTCTTGTATTTCGAATTATTACTACTTAAGATAGCATAAGCCATCCGGTCTGTCAAACTGGGAAGCCGGTTCTCCAGCCTGATACAAAAAGAAGCAGCATTTTTACTCTGCTGCCTCTTTATTTTCCATATGATGTTTCGGAAATTCCATAATGATCTCGGTTCCCTGTCCCGGCTCACTGTTCAGCCACAGCCTGCCGTTCAGAGTTTTTACCCCGTGCTTCACAATGGAAAGGCCAAGACCGGTTCCTCCGATTTCCTTGGAGTGACTTTTATCCACCCGGTAAAAACGCTCAAAGATGCGTTCCTGATCTTCTTTCGGAATACCGATTCCCGTATCCCGCACATTTACACGAACTACGTCTCCTTCATCCTTCAGCCGTACAAAAACTTCTCCACTCTGATGGTTATATTTGATAGCATTATCACAGACATTGTAGAGAACTTCTTCCATAATCGTCGGCACGGTTTCCAGCACGGTACTTCCACCTTCCATATACATATGCACTTCCTGCTTCCCGGCAGCTTCATGTAAGGTGGAAAAAATATCGTGAACCATACTGTAAAGATCCAGTTCTTCCCACTGATAGGGAAGGCCGCCTTCATCCAGACGGGAGATCCGGATCACATCTCCAACCAGACGGATCAGTCTCTGCGCCTCTTTATAGATACGCCCTGCAAAAACTTTCACATCTTCATCCTTCACAAATCCGTCCTGCATGATCTCTGCAAAGCCGGAAATAGAAGTCAGCGGTGTTTTCAGCTCGTGGGAAACATTGGCGGAAAATTCTCTGCGCAGCTGTTCCCGTTCTACTTTTTCAGTTACGTCCACCAGAAGAATCACCGCACCTTCTGTCTTGTTTTCTCTTGTGACCGGATTGGCGATCACCTGAATCTCACTGCCATCCAGACGAAGGATCTTGTTCTCATGCTTTCCTTCAAGGACCTGCCCAACGACACCTCGAAACTCCTCCGAGCGGTTCAGAAGATATACACTTTCTCCTGTTTTGATCTCCTTTACCTTAAGAAGCTTTCCCACACTGGAGTTGACAGAAAGTACCATGGTATAACGGTCGATCACAAGAAGTCCCTCCTGCATGTTCTCCGTGATAATAGAAAATTCTTTCTGCTGTCTTCTGGCTGCCTCAAGCTGCAGACGGATCTGCCGGCTCTGTCTGCTGATCTTGCTGAGAAGCGGCTGTACCTCATCATAGGCATCATTCTCCTCCGGATGCTCCAGATCAAGCCCATTAAGAGGTTCCACAACCTTCCCGGAAAGCCTGGATGCAAATACGCCGGATAGGAGCAGCATAAGTATCAGAACTGCAGCAAAAGGCGGAAGCAGCTGCAGGAGCAACATCCATACAGAAGCCTGGTTACTGGAAACTCTCAGCACATTGCCATTTTCAAGGCGTACTGCATAATACATTGTTTTTTCGGAAAGCGTGGATGACATTCTTTCATCCGCACCTTCTCCGTTGATCTCTGCTTCACGGATCTCCTTGCGATGTCCGTGATTATCCATGCTTTCCACATTTGCCTCATTGTCGTAGATAACTTTTCCACTTTCATCCACATAAGTGATCCTGGAATCCTCATCATTCAGCTTCTTCAGATAATCTGTCCCGGTACTTTCCACACCTCTGGAAATATACACGGCTTCTTTCTTCAGCTCACCCATCAGCTGTCCCTGAAAATAGTGATAAAGGATCCCCACGACAAATGCCAGTCCCAGTACTGTGATCAGTGATGAAACCAGCATGATATACTTAAATATTTTTTTACTCAAAGCTCAGCCCTTTCCTTTCTCCGAAATCTATATAGCATTTTACAAAAGCAATGTAAAAATAATTATCCGGAAAAAGTTAAATCCTTGTAAATTTCCTCCTATCATAAAAAACAGGGAGAATGTGCTTAAACAAAAGGCACATTCTCCCTGTCTTTTCATAAACGATCAGATACTGGCTCTGTTTTATCCTTGTTTATTTTGCAAAAAGTTTTTTTGCATTTTCCTGAATATACGTCACCTCTTCTGCAGTCAGATCCATAAAATCGCTGTTATCCATAGAGCAATTAGAATCCTGTACATACATCATCTTAGTATCTTTCTGAGTAATAGAATAGAACCATACTTCCTTTGGTACATTGTAAACTTTACCCTGCTCCATTAATGTAAGTTCAATATCAAATTTACCATCTTTACGCTCTGCTGTAATAAGAATTGCTTTCCCGGCTGCCAAAATAAACTGTTCGTCTGTGGAATGATGGATCTCGAGATGTGCGATTCCTTCAATATCATTATCTGGTTTCCAATTCTTGATACATACAAGCCATTTTTCATTTTTGTAAACGCAGAGAATACCTTCTCCATTATTTTCATACATATCTGGTTTCATTGTATAAATCCCCTTTCATACATGTTTTTACAGTTCTGTCTTTCCTTCAATCGGAACTCCATAGCCAAAAGCACCTTCCATTGCACATACCTTTGCGGAAAAAGCAGCACCCTTATTCATTGCGGTTAACAGACGTTCTTTCATTTTCTCATCGCTTTCCTCAATAAGGCTTCCATCCTTTGAAGTTTCCAGCAGGGAGCTTAAGAAAGCAGAGAAGTAACTGTCTCCGGCGCCCATGGTATCAATAGCATTTTCTGCATATATAGCTTTTGTATAATAGAAATTATCTTTATAAAGCACCCATGAGCCATCTTCTCCAATTGTACCAAGAACGATCTTAACTCCGGCTGCCTGTGCTTTTTTCATCTCTTCTTCCCGTTTCTCTGAACTCAGATGTGCGCAGGACATGATTGCCACCGTTACATACGGACATATCTTTTTAAGGTATTCATCTGTCCATCTTGTAGAAAAATCATAGGCAATCGGTACACCGGTTTCTTCTAATATGGAAAGTTCTTCTTCAATATAAGAATTCAGATTCGTGTAAATAAGCTGAAATCCTTTTATATATTCCATGTCCTCTTCTGTAAAATCAAAGGCATGTTCCTTGGCGATCCCGCCTTTATTTGATCCGAGAAATACACGATCATTTCCTTTTAATGTGACAAGGGCAAAACCGTTTTCTCCTTCAAAATATCTGCAATGGCTATAGTCAATTTTCAGCTCTTTCAATGTATCCTGTACACATTTCGCAACCTCATCGTTTCCAAATTTTCCAAGATATGCTGTTTTAGCACCATTCATTCCGGAAAATGCACAGGTATTTACGCACTGTCCACCTGGATACATTTTTCCCCTGGAAAGATATTTATCACATACGTTATCGCCTATTGCGATGATCCTGAAATCCTTCATCTGTACCACACCCCGGCTTTCTCTGATTAGTACTCTACTTTCCACATATAGCGACGGGTTGGAAGCGGATGCTCACGTTTCTCAGCCAGCTCATGATTGTAGATTGGGTACACGTTGTTGAACAGAGAATGATTGAAATAATCCACTACAGATGCATCAATAGTAGATAATCCGAGCTCTTTTGCATCCAGAACTTCAATACGTTTTCCATATTTGTTCAGGAATTTTAATGCTCTCTCATCAAGTTCTCTTGTAGTTCCCTCGGAAATCTGGATCATAAATGCGCGATTTGCATCTGTGATCTCAAATGGTCCATGGAAAAATTCACCTGTGTGAATGCTGCTGGAATCCAGCCACTGCATCTCCATAAAAATACAGATACTTTCCATATATGCTGCGCCATAACCTGCGCCGCTTCCCATTGTATAAATAACAGTATCATCTTTATACTCTTCAGCAAATGCCAGTGCTCTCTCTTTTACGTGCTTTCTTGCATTTTTGATAATATTGCTGATCATTCCAACGCCTGCATAGAATTTGTCATAATTCTCATATCCTGCAGTCTGCTGTAAAGTTTCTACTGCAACAAGAAGTGCACACATTGTTTTCTCACCTGCATAATCAATATTTCCTTCCAGATGATCCGGGCTTGCATCAAACTCATACTGAACAATATAGTCACCAAACTCTACGATCTCAGACTCTGCCAGCCATGTAAGAATGATAACGGAAGCTCCCATCTCTTTACCAAGCTTTGCAGCTGCAATTGTTTCCGGTGTGTTTCCTTTATGGCAGGAAAGGCAGATGATAGAATTCTCACCAAAATCCTTCGGTGTGCAATGTACAAATTCGTTACTGCTGATCAGTGCACATTTAATATCTGCACTTTCTGTCTCCATGAATGTTTTTGCAGGATAAAGTGCTCCGAGAGAACCGCCGCAGCCTACAAAATATAAAGATTTTACTCCTCCTTTTTCTTTTTTGTCCTCAATGATCTCTGCAATAATGTTTTTAATATCTGTACTTCTGTATCCCATGTTTGTTCTCCTTTTCTTCTTAATCTTGACTTTTTAGTTTCTATATAAAGTGGATAGATATCCACCTTATTAACTTAATTCGGTTGTGTTGCTCCTAAGCCATTCTGTAATGTCATCAATTACCTTATCCGGATCACAGTAATAACGACGGTCACATATTTCAAAAGAAATTGTCCCCTCATATCCTCTGCGCTTCAGATCCTCATAATGCTTTTTCATTGGAAAATCTCCGTCTCCGGGAACTGTATGTCCCCGATCGTTAAAATGCACATGAACAAGCTGAGCACCTAAATTATCCATATAGTTATCTATACTTTCTTCGGCATAGGTCATCTGATCCAGATCTACCATACCATGTATGTGAGATGAACCTGTTTCTTCTATCATTCGTTTCAGATCTGAACTTTTTATCAGTACATTCGTTGTTGTTACCTTCAACTCCTCCAGCATCAGTTCCACATTCTTTTTCTCACAATAAGCCCCCAACTGTTGCAAAGAATCCCTGCAATACTTCCATGCCTCTTCCGGTGACTGATCGAAATATCCAAATCCGGTACTGATCTGAACTTTGTGACAGCCAAGAAATTCAGCCGTATCAATAGCTCGCTGATAATAACGAATACTGGACTCACGTGTTCCTCTGTCCTGTGTGCAGAAATTAACCGGGTATGTACAATTCTCCGGTGTCATTGCCATAACACTTAGGTTTCTTCTCCTGATCTCCTTTTCCAATTCAAGTAATGAAAAAAGAGAATAATCAAATATGTTAAACTGTGGTGCACTACAATACAGATCAATACTGTTAAATACTGACTGCTCTACCTTGTCCAGAAATTTCTTCAGAGGATATCTCAAATAATGATAATTCATTGGTGCAAATTTCATTTTTTCCTCCTATATTCTCTATGATGCTTTGAAAACACTTCTCTTATATTGGATAGTCGGATCATAAAGAAGGGAAAACACTACACAAAGTCAGGATTATAAAAATCTCCGACTATCCAATCAATTAAATCAGAAAATTACTGCTCCAAGTGCAATTGCTACTACTACAGAAACTACGGTACAAACAAGACCCGGAAGCATGTAGCTGTGATTCAGGACAAATTTACCGATTTTTGTAGTACCTGCTGAATCAAAAGCAATAGCTGCTACACACTGGCCAGAAGCAGGAATAAAATAGTTGGATGAGCATGCGATCCAGCCAGCTACAATAATATTCACCGGAAGACCAAGTGCAATTCCGATCGGAACCATGATCATAGTAGTGGATGACTGACTGGTTGTAATAGCTCCTACAATAAACACTGCAACAATATAGATCCATGGATGCTGATTTGTCAGCGCAGACATATTATCTGTAATAAAGGAAGACTGATCTGCGATGAATGTATTTACCAGCCAACAAAGACCAAAGGCCAGAACTACTGCAAACATACCTGTACGAAATACTGGCTGATCCAGAAGCTTGTTACTGTCTGTTTTTGTAAGAAGAACCATAAGTGCTGCTGCAACCAGCATGAAAATCTCAATAACTGATGTCAGCGGAAGGCTTGTTTCATCTGCAAATACCGGAACAAGAGATTTTACTGCACCAAGTAATACAATTCCAACCATTGCGATAAGAAAGATTGCTACGGAAATCTTTGCCTCTTTTGTTGCCTGGAATTTTGTTTCTTTTTCGTTTCCCTCTAATGTTTTTTTTGCAAGATCTTCAATCTCACCAGCTGCAACTCTTCTCTGAAACTCCGGATCGTCCTTCAGTTCTTTACCTTTTTTCAGAACAGAAAATGCTGCTGCAACTGTACCGATCAGAGTTGCCGGAACACATACCAGAAGCAATGTGAAAATATTTACAGATGTGTACTGTGATTCTGCAAGAAACGCCAGTACACTGACAGTCGCTGCCGAAATCGGACACGCTGTGATTGCCTGCTGTGATGAAATAATAGATGCGGAAATCGGTCTTTCCGGACGAACTCCTGTTTCAATAGAAATTTCATTGATAACCGGAAGAAGGCTGTAAATAATATGTCCTGTTCCGCACATAAAAGTGAAAATGTAAGCAACGATCGGCGCCAGAACAGTTACCATTTTCGGGTTTTTACGAAGGATTTTCTCAGCAATCTTACAAGATAATCAAGTCCTCCGCAAGACTGCATCATTCCGGCTGCACAGATTACTGCGATCATAATTAAAATTACAGTTACAGGTGGATCTGACGGTTTTACATGAAGACCAAATGTCATAATCAGCATTCCAATTCCACCTGCAAATGCTAAAAACGGTCCACTAAGGCGAACACCCACAAAAATAATCGCCAGGACGATCAAAAGTTCTATCCAAAACATAAACTCTACCTCCCAATTTTCATTTGTTTTGATAGTACCTAAAGATCATGCGCATGTCTTTATTAGTAGTACATACAATTGTAATTTCATATCTCACGTTTAATATGTATTACTTTGTATCTGCTACAATAGTATATCCATGAAACTTCTTTGTCAATCCCATTTGTTTTTTTCGCTTAATTTTACAATTTTCCCTATTGTTTTTTGTTGTATCTGCACAATAAAAATACATTATAATACATACTATGTTTCGAAATATCTCTTTTTCGCACTTATAAATGCACTCATAGATGCATTTATCAATATCATCCAACTCATTCTCTGTATTATATTGTCATATTGAAATCATAAAAGTTTGTATTTTATTTTTCAATATTTTTTTCTTTTTTTGTTTAAAAAGAACAAATCTACATATACAAATAGTTTCAAATGTATTATCATATATGTACAAAAAAGTATTTAACTATAAAATCAGATCACAATATCTGTTTTTTATTTATCGGAAAGGAGTTTTCATTAAATGGAACTTGATAATGCCATAGCCACACCACTTTATAAACAGCTTGAAGAACTGATCCTAGACAAGATCACCAGTGGAACACTTACTCCCGGCAGTAAACTCCCGACAGAAAATGAACTAAGCGAACAATATCATGTCAGTCGTGTTACTGTAAGAAAAGCCCTTGCTGCACTGGACAGCCAGGGATACCTGGAGAAGAAATCAGGAAAAGGAACCTTTATCGCAGAAAAAAAAATGCAACGTTCTCTTTCTCCTGCTGTTGTAAGCTTTTCTCAAATGTGCCAGCGCATGAACAAAAAACCCGGAGCAAAAACCATAAAAATTGCCATTGAAGATCCAACTCCTAATGAAGCAGAATTAATGGGACTTGATGAAACCGAAAAAATTTTAGTAATAGAACGTATTCGCTATGCGGATGATAAACCTATGCTTCTGGAGATCAATAAATTTCCCGAGTCCTTCAGTTTTCTGTTCAGTGAAAATCTGAATAATACATCTTTATATGAGCTCTTGAAAAATAAGCATAATATTGTCTTTGATCATTCTTCCAAAACCATTGACATTACCTTTGCTTCTTCAAGAAATGCCAAAATACTGGGAATCACAAAGGGTTACCCTCTTCTTCGGATCGACAGCATTATACATGACTCAACTTCTGCCTATACACAGCTTTCTCTGCAGCTGTGTATAGGAGATAAATACAAATTGATCGTCTAAATACCAACATAGTCAACAGCAAAAAATCCCCGGGGGCAATTTTGAAACCCCCGGGGATTTTTTCCTAACAGCTATCCATACTCACTGTATCTTTTTCCATTTTTCTTCAAAAAGAGCATAATCCTTCCACAAGGTATCTGCTCCTGTAGTATCTTGCTGTACTTCAGCTCCTTTATATCCTATCACATAAGCTCCTGCTGCTTTTCCTGCCCGGATTCCGGAAGGAGAATCCTCTATG
Organism: Blautia sp. aa_0143; assembly: GCF_004167315.1. Taxonomy (NCBI): domain Bacteria; kingdom Bacillati; phylum Bacillota; class Clostridia; order Lachnospirales; family Lachnospiraceae; genus Blautia; species Blautia sp. aa_0143. The sequence goes on along the minus strand of NZ_RCXU01000023.1, from coordinate 49,976 downwards.
ATCACCGTTTCTTCCGGCATGACTTCCAGATACTCCATTGCTTTCCTGTATCCCTCCGGGCTGGGTTTTTTCTTTGTTACCATATCACCGCAGATCAGAACCTCCGGAAAGCTCATAAGCTTCATCCGATTTAACGCCGTTACAATAAGTCTGGTGCTGGTAGATGATACAATGCCAATTTTATACCCTGCCGTTTTCAGCCAGACGAGAAATTCTACCAGTCCTTCCATAGGCTTCAGATCCTGACTGTTTTCATATACATTACCAAGTGTCCTTCTTTCTTCCAGAAATTCCTCTGCTGTTTTGCAGATCCCGTTTTTTTCAAGCAATTTTCTTGTTGGTTCTTTTCCATCTGTTCCTATATATGAAATTTTTTCTTCCATACTCAAAACTGCACCGTACTTAAAAAACAGCTCCTCTGTATAAGCAAGTGTCTTCATTTCCGTATCTGCGATCACACCATCAAAATCAAATAATACTGCCTTTTTCATTTTTACCTCTTTTTGTGATTGTTTATATCTCATCAATAATACATACTAATACATTTATTATCATGCGTCAATTATTTTTCCTATACTATCTTTTATTTTCATCCAGTGTTTTCTTGTTAAATATATTTATATGTGTATTTTATACAATTTTTATCTTATATTTTTTTATATTATGCCGAAATATACAATGCCCATTGACATTCCATATAATTTTACACATAATTGTATTAAATACATTTTAATACTTTAAAAATAAAGATCTGTGCACAATCTTTATATAGCAACTCAAAACTAACGATGAAAGAGGTTAATGCTTATGAAATCATACAAATTTCTGGCAGCCATAACTGCCGCAGCTATGATCAGCACCATAACACCAACCATGATATTTGCACAAGAACAGGAAGAAAAATCCAAAAATAGCAGTCAGACAAGCGATGAATATTCTTTTTATGAAACAAAAAGTGGTCTTTCCGTAACTGTTTCCAACAATGAAAAAGAAGATCTCCCTACTGTAGCAGTTTTAGCAACAGGCGGTACTATCGCCGGATCAGGAACTGCAGGAAAAGCTACCAATTATACCGCCGGACAGCTAGATGTAGGAACACTTGTGGATAGCGCTGCTGGAGTAACCGATATTGCCAATGTCCGTGGTATCCAGGTATGTAATGTAGGCTCTGACGATATCACCGACGAAAACTGGATCACCATTGCTAATACGATCAATGAATTAGCTCAGGATGAAAATATTGACGGTTTTGTAATCACACACGGAACAGACACTCTGGATGAAAGCTCTTATTTTCTAAATCTTACTGTGAAAACAGATAAGCCAGTTGTTATGACTGGTGCTATGAGACCTTCTACAGCCACTTCTGCAGATGGCCCCATGAATCTTTACCAGTCTATCGCTCTCGCTGCCAATGAACAGGCTAAGGGAAAAGGTGTCATGGTAGTATTCTCTGATGGCATTTACGGGGGACGTGATGTTCAAAAAATCAGCACCTGTCAGACAGATGCTTTTGACTCTAAAGACTTTGGCGGAATGGGATATATGGTAGATGGTGTACCTTATTTCTATAACGATTCTGTCAAATGTCATACCACCGAAACCGAATTTGATGTATCCAGCTTAAAGGAACTTCCTAAAGTAGGAGTTGCCTATTTCACAATTGACGCAGATCCTGAAATTCTGGATTATTACAAAGAGAGCGGCGTACAGGGCATTGTCATTGCCGGAGCAGGATCCGGTTGCTACAGCGAACAGTGGAACAATAAAATTGATGAGCTGGCAGAAACAGGCATTCCTGTAGTTCGGTGTTCTCGAATTGGTTCCGGTGTTATTACACAGGATGATTACTTTATCGGAAATATTGCAAGAGGAAACGATCTTGCTCCTCAGAAAGCAGCTACATTGTTAAGATTGATCTTAACTGTAACCAATGACATCGAACAGGTTCAGAATATGTTTGATAAATATTAAAGAAAAAGTGCTGTGATATTCTTTCAATACCACAGCACTTTTTTACAATAATGCAACTCTTTGCAATCTGCTCTTACTTATTTCTATTCCTCAACAAAATAGTTATCTGTATGGCTGGAACCGCTTCTGTGGTTTCCTGTGATGGAATATTCCACCCACTCTGCAATGTTCACAGCGTGATCACCGATACGCTCGAAATATTTTGCAGCCATAAGGATATCCAGACCGATGCTTGCATCCGGCTTTCCGTTATTCAGAACCTCGGCCAGCTTTTCCTTAATATCATTGAAGGCATCGTCCACCTTATCATCATCGTCAATAACCTTTCTGCAAAGCTCAAGATCACCCTTTACAAAGGCATCGATGCTTTCTGTAACCATCCGGACAGTATCCTCTGCCATCTTCCGGATATTAATGATATCTCCGGTAACTGCTTTGTCCTCGATATGCTTGGACAGATCCGCAATATCTGCTGCCTGGTCACCGATGCGTTCCATATCGGAGATCATCTTCAGCGCTGCGGAAATGGATCGCAGATCTCCGGCTACCGGATGCTCATGAAGAAGAAGCTTCATGCAGAGATTTTCGATCTCTCTTTCCTGTGCATCGATCTCTTTTTCCGTCTCAAAGATCTTTCCAATGAGAGTCATCCCGCCTTCACCCTGAATAGCTTTGGCAGAAAGTGAAATTGCTTTTTCGCAGAGACTTCCCATGGTGATCAGTTCCACGTGAAGCTCTTCCAGCTGTCTTACAAAACGTTCTGACATAATATCAACCAAACCTTCCTGTAATATAATCCTCTGTACGCTTATCTGCCGGCATGGAGAACAGCTTGTCTGTATCCACAAATTCCACAACCTCACCAAGAAGGAAAAATGCTGTCTTGTCGGAGATACGGGTTGCCTGCTGCATGTTATGTGTGACCATGACAATGGTGTAATCCTTTTTAAGCTCTACTGCCAGATCCTCGATCTTGGAAGTGGAGATCGGGTCCAGGGCAGATGTGGGCTCATCCATAAGAAGCACCTCCGGCTGTACTGCCAGGGCGCGGGCAATGCAGAGACGCTGCTGCTGTCCGCCTGACATTCCAAGAGCACTTTTTTTCAGACGGTCCTTGACCTCATCCCAGATGGCCGCATCACGGAGAGATTTTTCCACGATCTCGTCCAGCTTTGCCTTGGAACGGATACCGTGAGTCCTCGGGCCGTATGCAATGTTATCATAGATGCTCATTGGGAACGGATTGGGCTTCTGAAATACCATGCCAACACGTTTACGCAGAAGATTCACGTCCATATCTCCGTAAATATCTTCCCCGTCAAGCTCTACCTTTCCTGTGATGGTACAGCCTTCCACAAGGTCGTTCATACGGTTTAAGGATTTCAGAAGTGTGGATTTACCACAGCCGCTTGGTCCGATAAATGCTGTGATCTCTTTTTCCGGGATCTCCATATTGATTCCCTTCAGGGCATGAAAGCTTCCGTAATGGAGATTCATATTATCAATTGAAATTTTTGTATTTTCACTCATGATCGATCATTATCCTTTCGCAATTTTTCTGGCTACCAGACCGGACAGTCCGTTGATAACAAGTACAAATGCCAGAATGACTACTGCTGTTGCAGATGCCTGGTTTACATGAAGTCCCTCACTGGAAAGCACATACATGTGAAGTGCCAGGGTACGTCCGGAACCCATCAGGCTGTTTGGAACTGCCGCAACAGTACCGGAGGTATAAAGAAGTGCCGCTGTCTCACCTACCACACGTCCGATGGCCAGGATCACACCTGCCAGGATTCCGGGAACTGCGGAGGGAAGTACGATAGTAAAAATAGTACGGAGCTTGCCTGCTCCAAGTCCGAAGCTTGCCTCACGGTAAGAATCCGGAACGGATTTCAGCGCTTCCTCAGCGGTACGCATGATCAGGGGAAGTACCATGATCACCATGGTCAGGGCACCGGAAAGAAGAGACATGCCCCAGTGCAGCGCAGTTACAAAGAACAGCATACCGAACAGACCATATACGATGGATGGAATGCCGGAAAGTGTCTCTGCGGTAATACGGATCAGCTTTACAAAGCGGCTGCCTTTTTTTGCATATTCCACAAGGAAGATTGCTGCAAAGATTCCTACCGGAGCGGCAATCGCCAGAGATACCAGTGTCATGATCAGGGTATTGATCAGTGACGGGAGAAGGGAAACGTTCTCTGAGGTATAGGTAAGGCTGAACAGACTTGCATTCAGATAGGGAATACCTTTTACAAGCACATAGCCGATCAGGAAGAACAGCAGTGCAAAAGTGATCACTGCTCCCAGCAGTGTGAGAAATGCCAGGACTCCTGCACCGGGATGTTTCGCATAGGACTTCAGCTGGTCTCCTATGGTAAGTGTATTTCTTTTTTTCATGTTTGCTTCTGCCGCAGGATCTGCGGCTACAGATACGTTAGTTTGCATACTCCGCCCTCCTGTTCAGCAGTGAAAGACTTAAGTTGATGATCAGGATAAATACAAAGAGTACAACTCCTGTTGCGATCAGTGCTTCTCTGTGAAGTCCTGATGCATATCCCATCTCTGTTACGATGTTTGCAGTCATGGTACGGACACCCTGAAGAAGTCCCTTCGGCATACGTGGCTGGTTTCCGGCTACCATGATCACGGCCATGGTCTCACCGATGGCACGTCCGATCCCAAGGACAACGCCTGCCAGGATTCCTGACTTTGCTGCCGGAAGCATAACAAAGAAAATGCTTCTTTCTTTTGTTGCGCCAAGTGCAAGTGAGCCTTCATAATAGCTTTCCGGAACGCTTCGTACTGCCGATTCCGTAACTCCGATGATCGTCGGAAGGATCATGATTCCCAGAAGGATACATGCTGCCAGCATACTGCTTCCGGTTCCTCCGAACAGCTGGCGGATCAGCGGTACCAGGAGAACCAGACCAAAATAGCCATATACGATGGATGGAACGCCTGCCATAAGCTCAATACCGGATTTCAGTGGTTTATAGATTTTTTTCGGGCAATATCTTGCCATAAATACGGATGTAAAAAGTGCGATCGGAACTCCGATAAGGATTGCTCCTGCAGTTACATAAATACTTGCCACGATCATTGGCAGGATTCCGAATTTATCGTTTGTTGGTCTCCATTCTGTTCCGAAGAGGAATTTTAAGGGACCGATCTTTCCCATTGCAGGAAGGCCGTTTGCAAAAAGGAACACACAAATAAGAAATACTGCGAGAACCGATGCACAGGCCGCAATGAGGAAAACGACCTTCATGGCCTTTTCTCCTAAATGATTCATAAGACACCTTTCTCTCTGTCCCAGTGGATATCCACTGTGCTGATATATAACGGAGCGGCTTTCCTGACCTTGTCATGATCGCCGCTCTTTGTAAGATACTTCAATCGTTTTTTACCTGGGAATTTATTTGGTCACGTCCTCCCAGTCTGTGATATCACCTGTGAAGATGGATTTTACCTGGTCACTTGAAAGCTCCTCAAGGTCATTGTCGTTGTTTACGATGACTGCGATACCATCTTTTGCGATCTCTGTAGCTTTAACACCTTTCTCTGTTTCCTCGTCCTTCAGCTCACGGGATGCCATTCCGATATCACATACACCCTCTGTTGCGCTATTGATTCCTGTTGTGGAGTCGCTGACCTGAACCTCTACTGTGATGTTTTTGTTTGTTTTCTGATATGCCTCTGCAAGCTTCTCCATTACAGGTCCTACGGAAGAAGATCCCATAACTACGACTTTGCCTTTTGCATCTCCGGCTTTGTATGCCTCTGCTTTTTCATCTACTTTGATGTAGCCTTCTTTTTCGATGATGTCCTGTCCGTCAGAGCTCATGATGTAGTTGATGAAATCCTGTGCTGCATCGCTGAGCTTGTCGCCTGTTACGATGTTGAACGGACGTGCTACCTTGTATGTATCATCTGCAACGTTCTCTGCTGTTGCCTCTGCTCCGTCGATCTTTACTGCTTTTACTGTATCGTTGAGGGAACCAAGGGATACGTATCCGATAGAGTTCTCATCGCCTGCTACTGTGGTAAGCATTACATCTGTGTTGTTTGTGATGCTTGCTTCCTGTGTTGTCATATCTACTTTCTCGCCGTCTTTTTCTTCTTCGATCCCAAACAGCTCTACGAATGCTCCACGTGTTCCGGATCCGTCCTCACGGGAAATTACGTCGATCGCTCCGGATGGTGCTGCCATTACAACGGTTCCCATTACTGTAGTTCCGATAAGTGCTGCTGTTAAGATACCTGCGATTCTTTTTTTCATGATTTTTTTCTCCTCATTTCTATGATCATTTTTACTTGCTTACTGCTTAAATACAGGTGTTATTATAGGAATGGAAGGTAAAATATAAAATCGCGGTTTTGTAAAATGTTAGTAAAAAAATGTGATATAAAAAAAGCTGCTTGCGCAGCTTTTTTTATATGATATATTCGTCCGCCTTCACGGATTGCCAGTTCATCAAGTCTTCCAATGTTATATGATCTACCACACCTTTGATGGCGTCGTCCAGCTTTTTCCAGAGAATCTGTGTGACGCAGTTCTCCTCACGGTCACAGATGGCTCCGTTGTCGTCCAGACATTCCACAGGGGAAAGGCTTCCTTCTGTGAGACGAAGGATCATTCCGACCGTGTATTTATCCGGGGTCTGCTGCAGTGCATAGCCACCCTGAGGGCCACGGACACTGCGGACAAAGCCTGCTTTGTTCAGAATGGAGATGATCTGCTCCAGATATTTATCGGAGATCTCCTGACGCTTCGCCACATCCTTCAGGCGGATCGGTTTTCCTGTATAGTTTGTAGCAAGATCCAACATCAGTCTCAGCGCATATCTTCCTCTTGTAGAAATCCTCATGTAATATTTACCTCCAATATTTCAGTATTCTTCTGATTTATAGTCTTTTGCTCTTTCTGTTATTGTGCAGCTGTTCAGCCGGAAATATTCCTCTGTATTCCATAACCGGCACCCTTCTCTGTGATGCACAGGTAGCTTCCTGTATCTTCTTTCATAGGAAGCAGAATCTGCTTTGCAGACTTTATTCTTTATATTGTTAATAGGTTTTGTTTGTTTTCTCTATTATACCTGAAAAAGCTACAAGATACAAGCAAGTCCCCACACACTGCTTATTGCTTTTCGCGGGACCTTACCAGTGAACAGTAACCACAGCCCCACAGAGGGCTTACTTAATTCGATAAAATCAAGAATAAAACCGGCGCTCCGGCAGCCTGCTTGGACAGGCATTCAGGAGCGCCGTAAATAATCCCGCAGAATCACGCTTCGGGGCAAAAGAAGCGGTCTTCGGATCGATTATTTTGTAAACAGTGGTGTGGAGTAGTAACGGTCTCCACTGTCCGGAAGAAGTGCTACGATCACTTTCCCCTTGTTCTCCGGGCGTTTTGCAAGCTGGATCGCAGCATAGAGAGCTGCACCGGAGGAAATTCCTGTAAGGATTCCCTCTTTCTTGGTAAGGAGTTTGGATGTTTCAAATGCATCCTCGTTCTCTACCGGAATGATCTCGTCATAAACCTTGGTGTCAAGTGTGTCCGGAACAAAACCTGCGCCGATACCCTGGATCTTATGCGGGCCTGCTTTTCCCTCAGAAAGTACAGGAGAAGTTGCAGGCTCAACAGCAACTACCTTCACATTCGGGTTCTGGCTCTTCAGGTACTCACCTGTACCGGTGATCGTTCCGCCTGTGCCGACACCTGCTACGAAAATGTCTACCTTTCCGTCTGTGTCATTCCAGATCTCAGGACCTGTTGTTGCTGCATGTGCCTTCGGGTTAGCCGGGTTCTCAAACTGTCCCGGGATGAAGCTTCCCGGAATCTCCTTGGCAAGCTCTTCTGCCTTGGCAATGGCCCCCTTCATTCCCTTGGCTCCGTCTGTGAGAACCACCTCCGCACCATATGCCTTCAGGATGTTTCTTCTCTCAACACTCATGGTCTCCGGCATGGTAAGGATCGTCTTATAGCCCTTGGCAGCTGCGATGGCTGCAAGTCCGATTCCTGTATTGCCGGATGTTGGCTCGATAATGGTTGCGCCTGGTTTCAGGACACCTTTCTGCTCTGCATCCTCGATCATTGCCTTACCGATTCTGTCCTTAACGCTTCCTGCCGGGTTAAAATACTCAAGCTTGGCAAGTACTGTAGCCTCAAGTCCCTCAGATTTCTCTACGTTCTTAACCTCTACAAGCGGTGTGTTTCCGATCAGTTCCAGTGCGCTTCCGTAAATTTTACCCATGATGATATCCTCCTTATTTCCTTTATGTCCATTTCCTTATTTCCTAGTAACTATATATGCTTTCTGTGATTTGATTGAATTATATCATAGTACAGGGATTTGTCAATACATTTCAGCCAAAAAACGCAGGAATTTTTCTCCGGAAAAACCCCTGCGCTTCATATAATTTCATTTATTCTTTTTTAGGATTTTTACAAGCAGATGCATAGTCAGGCGGATATTCATATTCTTTATTTTTCAGATTCTGTTAATGTAATATCCCCATCGCTGCATTCCACATTTAAAGTCGGTGCTGAAGCACCGGCCTTGTTCTCATAAACAGAGGTGTCTTCCTCATTGTCGGTTTTTCCCCTGGAAAGCCCCTCCGTGTCCACATCTCCGTCTGCAGCTTTCAGATAAATATTGGTTTTCTCTGCACTGCCGTTCTTCATTTCTACAGAAACATCACCGCAGGAGCTATTGATCTTCATATCTCCGTTAAAGCTGCTGTTGTCTATCTGAATATCTCCGTCGCTGAGAACTATCTGCCCATCTGCAAGCTCTGCCTTTTTTATGGTCACATCTCCGTTTCCGGATTTCAGCTGCATGTTATCTGTACATTGAAGTTCTTTTACATTCAGATCCCCGTCGGAAAGCTTTGCATCAAACTTTTCGAACTCGCCCTTATCCAGCATCAGATCTCCATTGAGAAGTTCCAGGGTCATTTCTTTACACAAAAGCTGATCGGCAGCAAGATCCCCGTCGGAAAGCTGAAACTCCGCTTCGGAAAGCTGTGCCTTCTCCGGAATATAAAGAACCACCGTATTCAATGCATCTTTCTTTTCTGTCAGATCCGCATGTGTAGAGAATATCCCCAGATCATAGGTTATATAATAACTTCCACTGCCGCCTGCAGACTCCTCAAGCGTGAGCTCTCCATCCTTATCCTTCCAGGTCAGAGGATTTTTCCTCCCGTTTTTCTCAAGCTTATATTCCATATAATAATGGTCATCATCTGAGGTACGGATATCCAGATCAAAATCCTCAAAATCCACATTCAGCTTCGTAAAATCATCAATCTGTTCTTTTTTCATTACTGTAAGATTTTTACGACTGGAAGAATTTCCTCCGGATACATACATATGATCTGAAGTATATGTGAAATCTTTTCCCCCTGCAAAATATCCTGCTGTGGAAAGAACAACTCCCGCTGCACAGAGTGCTGTACCTGTCATCAGCACTGTTTTTGCAATCTTATTCATTTTTATGCACCTTCTTTCTTACAAGTCTGTTAACCAGACGGCCGATTCCCATTGCACACCATTTACATATATATATGGTAAGTACTCCAACGAGGATTCCTGCACCTGCCATCAGAAATCCACTGCCGACCATCATGCAGGATGCTGCCAGAGATCTTGCGATCAATGTCATGCCGCAACCTGTGAGCACGATGCCTCCGGCAATTGCTGATACCCCGGTAACTGCCATGGAAAAGATCACTGCTGCGATGACAATCACCACTGCTGCCAGTACTGCAAGGCCTGCAAACAGCAGCGCAATGCTCACCGGCGATGCACAGATCACCAGAAATGCGAGAAGAATGATCTTTCCGGGGGAACGCTTCTTTCCTGCGGATGTACTGTACCCTGTTGTACTCAGGTTTCCTGAATCTGTCCGGCTATGTGCATGGGAGCTCTCTCCGTAATATGAACCTGCTGCCGGCAAAGCTGCTGTTTTTTCCTCGGTGATGTCTTTACTGTCACCAACACTCTCCTGTAAAAGGTTCAGAAGCAGTTCCCTTGCCGCCTCTTTAGGCTGTCCCAGTTCTTCCATAACCTGCTGTTCATTCTCAGGTCCAGCCTCATCGAAGTATTCCGAAAAATACTCAATGGCATTGTCATAATCTTCTTTTGGAAGCCGCTTCAGATATTTCTTCAGCTGCTCCATATACTCTTTTCTTGTCATTTTCGAAGTCTCCCTTCCACAATATCGTCTATAGTATCGCGGTATTCTCTCCACTCTTTCCTCAAATATTCCAGCTGCTTCCGTCCGTCTTCTGTAATGGAATAATATTTACGTTTCCGTCCCTGAAATTCCTCTGAATAAGTTGTCAGATAACCATCCGTCTCCAATCTACGAAGGATCGGATACAATGTGGATTCCTTGATAGAAGCTACCATCTTCACTGTCTGGCTGATCTCATATCCGTAAGAATCCTGCTGCTCTACAACAGAAAGGATCAGGCATTCCGTCAGCACTGCAGACACTGGATAATAATACATAGGCACACCTCTTTATGTAATTATTTTATATATAAAATTTTTATATATAATTATTTTACATATATAGTACCACACTTTTTCCTGTTGTCAAGCACAATTTCACAATTGCTTTTTCCAGACTCCTTCTTTATAATATTTACAAATACAAAATACTCACCCAGAAAGGACTTGAGCTTATGGAAAAAAAGCCCCGTCTGATGGCGATCGTCCTGTTTTTAACGGGTCTTATCTGTATTGGATTACTTTTTGGACTCAGCTATAAAACCTACCGGAAGATCGATGCCGTTGACCAGAAAATGACCTCTGTGATCAAACCGGTCCAGAAAAAGCAGAAATCCATGAAAGAGGATATCGAACTTTATACAGCCAAGATCGAAAAGAAACAGGCAGCCAACAAATACCTGCAGCAGCGGGCACAGACAGAAAAAGCTGTCAAAAACAACACCGTTGAACATGAACGGGCACCGGAAGCCGAAAACAGTCAGAAAACGACCAAACCCTCTGTTTTCAGTGAAGCCGGTGGTGAGGGATTCACCGATGGCGGTAATGATACCTCTTCTGCTTCCAACAACGGCCATATCGTCGGGATCGATCCCGGACATCAGAGTGAAAATGTTGATATGAGCGCCACAGAGCCGAACGGCCCCGGTTCCTCCACCATGAAGGCCAAGGCTTCCACCGGAACCAGAGGTTCCTTCAGCGGTCTCCCGGAGTATCAGCTGAATCTGGACGTTTCTCTTCTGCTTAAGGATATCCTGGAACAGCGTGGATACCAGGTAATAATGACAAGGACAGACAATGATACCGCTATCAGCAACAAGGAACGTGCAGAGCTGGTCGCTTCCCAGGGTGCGGAGATCTGTGTCCGTATCCATGCAAACGGAGATGATTCTGCAGATGTCTCCGGTGCTCTGACCATGTGTCCGTCCCAGCAGAATCCTTATGTTTCCAGTCTCTATGACAGTTCCAACAAACTATCCAAATGCATTGTGGATTCCTACTGCGCAGCTACCGGCTTCCAGAACCGCGGGATCATCTACACAGATTCCATGACAGGTATTAACTGGAGCACGATCCCGGTGACGATTGTGGAAATGGGATTTATGACCAACCAGAGCGATGATCTGAAAATGGCGGATTCCTCCTTCCAGCAGACTATGGCAGAGGGGATCGCCAATGGAATCGATGCTTATTTCCAATAATAAAAAGGAGTTTGTTTATATATGAAAAAAAATACATTTCTATATATTGTGATCGCAGTGCTTGTCATCGCACTGGCAGGACTTGGGGCACTAAATGTCCGCTCCCTGGACAAGCTTGCATCTCTCCAGACAAAAGTTAACAAGCTGCAGAAAAGTGTGCAGGAGGTTTCTGATTCTGCCGCTGAGCTCAGCAGCAAAGCCGATCAGCTGGATGCTCTTTATCCTGATGATCCTACCGTTTCCAGCGCTGCTGCCGCAGCATCTTCAACTGAGGTCCAGGGTCCTTCCGCACAGGAAGAATCCACAGATACATCTGCAGCCTCCGATTCTTCCGAATCTTCTGGCAGCAAGGACAGTTCTTCTTCCACTCAGGAAGAAGGAACTCTTTCTCCATCCAGCGGAAGCACTTTCACAGACAATTCGGATTCCAGCATGGACAACCTTCTGAACCAGGTACAGTCTCTTCTTCCCACCGATAACGGAACCTGGTCCGTATATGTATGCAATCTTGCAAAAAATACCGAAGGTACCATCAACGATCAGCAGATGCAGGCTGCCAGCCTGATCAAGCTCTATATCATGGGTACTGTATATGAGGATTATGACAGTCTTTCCTCCAAATACAGCAAGGATCAGCTGGACAATGCACTGAACTCCATGATCACAGTCAGCGACAATGATGCTGCCAATACACTTGTCAATTATCTTGGCGGCGGGGATGACGCAGCCGGAATGGCCCGTGTGAATAAATTCTGTCAGGATCACGGATACACCAGCACTTCCATGGGACGTCTTCTTCTTGCAGATAATTCCAATGGGGATAACTACACTTCCGCAAAGGATTGTGGAAAATTTCTGAAGACCATCTATCAGATCGACAAGGGTACTGCTACCGATAACAACGATACTCTGGCAGGAGCCGAATATATGTATCGTCTTCTGAAAATGCAGACCAGGAAAAACAAGATCCCGGCTCAGATGCCTTCCGAGGTAAAGGTTGCCAACAAAACCGGTGAACTGGATCACGTAGAAAACGATGCCGGCATCATCTATGACACCGCAAAGGGGATCGACCTGGTAGTCTGTTTTATGTCACAGGATCTTAACGATACCTCTGCTGCACAGAACACCATCGCACAGGACAGCCGTGCGATCTATGGATACTACAACGAATAACAAAATAACAGACTTACCGGATCGGACAAAAAAAGGATGATGCGTCACCGAAACGCATCATCCTTTTTTCAGTTCTTTTCTTCTCCCTCTTCATAGGATTTTTCCCAGATCTCGGAAAATACTGCCAGCGGACAGTCTGTCAGCAGGCACATCAGAAGAAAGCACTCATATGGATTCACTATGTAGATCTCACTCATTTCGCAGCGGGCCAGGATCTCCTGGATCTCCTCCAGAAAATGACGGTATCTCGTATACGGATCATCCTCTGCCATCTCCTGAGAGATCACAAAAAACTCCAGCGTGATCAGATCAAACCGCTCCACCGGAAATTTATGGTTCAGGATATTGTTGATCCTCTGGCGGCTGAAGCGCTTCTGGCTGAAATGCTTTGCCAGAATGGATGCGGACATCTTTTTGAGATTTCCCATTTTATTAATGGGGATCCCGCTGCAGATAACCTTTTCCAGATCCGAAGCACTGATATTCTCAGGCTTCCAGATCTTTTTGCCACCGTTTTCTTCCTCATCTTCCTGATACATGGCTGCAATGATCTTCCTTGCCCGCTCCAGAAGGATCATAAATTCCTGAAAAGCCTGGCTCTTCTCTGATTTCGGATCATCATGTCTTCCTTTCAGAAAAGCCAGATATTCCAGAAGCTTTTCTTCACTGTCCAGACAAAGCCCTGTGCCATACACGATCTCTCCGGTCTTTTTTTCCACCGGAGTCATCTGTTTGTAGGTTTCTTTATATTCCTCCGCTTTATAATAGCCAAGATGATTCCGATAGCAATACCAGTAGATCACTTCTTCCGGATTATGAAAATCAAAATCCTGCTCACGAAGCACCCGGGTCAGAAAACCTGAAACATCCTCTGTACTCATCCGAAGTCCGAACCCCAGAAGAAAAACTGTTTCACGTTTCACAGATGCCTGAGTCAGCCAGTTATTCACCAGAGAACTCAGCTTGGCTGATGTAGGTGACATAGATTTCGGTGTGTAGGTTTCCTTGAAGGATTCCACAACGATCTCCCTGTAGACTTCCTGCGGCACCTGGGAGAAAGGCTCCTCAAGCTCTGCACGCTCATACACATATCGTTTCAGATAGTCACCAAAGGAAACCAGTTCCATCTCCTTGTAAAGATAATGAAAAATAACATCTGCATCCTCATCCTCAAAAGAATCCAGACTGACAACCTGGCGGAACTTCTGTGCCGCCTTTCTTGTAAATTCAAAGTCCTTCACTGAATCGAAGGCAACTGTCTGTTCAAAATCAAGATCCTGCATTCGATTTCTCATCACAAATTTTCTCCTTATCCCTTTTCTTACTCCCCGGGTTTATTACCGTCCGGTACTGTGGCGTTCTGCCCAGCGTTTGAGAAGATTTTTTTCTTCATAGCCGCTGATCTGTGCAAGGACCAGTGTCACATTATCTCTGCCGCCTCTTTCCAATGCCTGTTCCAGGATCTTACCTACTTTTTCTTCTGCTGTTTCTGTCCCGTCAAGGATCTTCTGAAGCTCCTGATCAGAAAGCATGTCTGTCACTCCATCTGAACAGATCAGATACGAGCTTCCCGGCTGATAACCGATCTCCACGATAGAAGGCTCCAGTGCCATGTTTTCTTCCTGAAAGCCCAGATACTGCGTCAGCGGAGCTTTTCCCAGCATTTTTCCGCCAATCACATGGTCCGTGGAAATCTGCTGGAACTTCCCCTGAAAATGACGGTAGATACGGCTATCCCCAAGGTTGCAGGCATAGATCGCCTTTTCGCTGAAAGACAAAAGTGCCATGGTTGTTCCCATGCTTCTGATACCGTTTTCATTGCTGTAGCGACATACTGCCTCATTCATATTTTCGCAGGCTCCTGTCAGAAAAACCACAGGCTCTTTTTTCAGGGTCTTTTTGTTTTCTTCATAGAAGCCTCCCAGCGCTTCCACAGCTGCAGAAGCTGCCATTTCACCGTAGCTTTCTCCGCCCATGCCGTCAAAAACAGCCAGCATTGGAAGCTGCCAGTGCTGTGTATGACCTGCCAGGATTCCGTCAACCCCCTGGTTGTGCACCGGCAGGCGCACTCCGCAGCACCAGAAATTATCCTCATTATTTGTCCTCACCTTTCCGGTGTGACATGTATACGCATAATCAATCTGATAGGCCATTCTTTTTCCTTTCGTAAAACCCCTTCGACATTACTGCTGAAGCTCCACTACAGAATTACTCCAGTATTTGTCTCCCAGTTCTACATATTTGTCGTTATCGCTCTCTTTATCATGAACCTTACCATCTGCATCGATCCATCGGATCAGAAGGCCGTCCTGATAATAAAAATACTGCTTCTCATCTCCGTCCCATACATAAGTATAAAACATCTGCTCGCCCCAGTAAAAATATTCCTCATAAACGCCATCTGCGGAACTGCCGGGATATACAAGTACTTTGGCGATCTCTCCTGATCCGTTATAAAAGCGCAGGCGATCCCCCTCTGTACCTTCACGTCTATAGCTGTCCAGAGCATTTTCTATGGTTGTCGCATGGTCACGTATCGTTTCCATTGCCTGTGCGAAACTTTTATCCGAATTGTCTGCAGTACCGAAATTTCCTTTGTTCAGAGCATCAGAATCATCGGAATCTGTATACGAAGGTTCCCCGTTATCCACAGGTTTCCGTATCGTTCGTACCGCAAGGATCCCGCCGATCAACACAACAAGGATCCCGGCTGTTATAAGCATTCTGAAAATACCTTTCCGTTTCCTTCTGTCATCGTCATTTCCATCATTCTCTGGCACGGATCCCTCCCACTCCTGGAGATTCTGGTCACGGTCGTCTTCCAGATCTGTGATAGAGGTAACTCTAGGCTTTACAGCTCCGGTTTTTCTTATACCGGGATCTGACTGACGGGAACGTCCTGACGGATAACCGGACAGGCTATCCCTTTCGGATGCTGTTTTTCCGGATGCAGATTTCTGAGGCTTCTGTATTGTGTTCTGAGCCTTTGGCGTATTCCGGGCTGCATTTTTTGCTATTTCTCCGGCTGTCGGTTTCTCCGGCTGTATGGATACCGGCACAGGATTTTTACGTGCCTGACGGATCGCATCCGTATTCAGCTGACTCGTTCTTGCCAGCTGTCTGGCTGCACCCTCCTGGAGAAACTTCGGCATGGACTTCGGAACAGGTCTTTCCTCCACTGGTTTCTGTTTCTCATGAACTCCCTGTTCTCTATTTGCTGCTCCATACCGGATTTCTTCCAGTGCTTCCCGAAATTTCTCAGGAGTCTGATATCGTTCTTTTGCATCATAAGCACAGGCTTTTAAGATAACGGGGCCGAAAGCCTCTCCTGCATCCACAGGTGGTGGCGGTGTTTCGCCTGACATCCTCCTCGTGAGTGCGTTTTCCTTATCTCTGTATGTGATCAGCTGTTTTTCAAGATTCAGAAACGGAAGCCTGTTATGATTCATCAGTTTATATAACACCAGGCCAAGTGCATAAATGTCCACTCTGCTGTCGTACTGTTCTCCCCTGTACATCTCCGGCGCCATATAGGAATAAGTTCCCTTTTTGGAAAGGGTACTCATGGTTTTTTCCAGTTCTCTGGCAATTCCAAAGTCCCCCAGCTTGAAATCCCCGAACCTGGATACAAAAATATTCTCAGGTTTGATATCCCTGTGGATGATGTGAAGCTGCCCACAGTATTCCAGTGATCTGCAAAGATCGATACCCAGCTTCATCACTTCTTTTTCTGTGAGATTTTTTCCCGCATAATATTCCATGAAGCTTGTGAGATATTCCATGCGGATAAAAATATCCCATCCGATCTCGTCCAGATATTCCATCACCTTGTAATCTTCTACAGATACAATATGGGAATTTCCCCGGAAATACTCCATGGTGCTTACTTCCTGAATGCACTCCTCCACCAGATTTTCAAAATAACCGCGGACAGATTTTTCATCACCGGATTCTGAGCGCACACTGTCCAGCTCCCCTTTACTGGCGGGGATTGTGATTATCTTAATTGCCGAGTAAAAAGAACGTCCCTTCTCAGTTCTCTGAGCTTTATACACTCTTCCAAAAGAGCCTTCCCCGATCTTGCTTACGATCTTCCATTCCGGCCACGGGGAAATTGGCAGTTCCTTGTCCATCGCAATCCCTCCTCTCTCAGAAAATCCCTGCTTATAAACAGAAATCTCCCTCCGGATTTCCGGGGGGAGATTTATTTATATTAGCAAGGTATATCGACTTATTCTTCTACCGGTGCAGTTTCCTCTGCTGTCTCTTCAACAGCAATGGTCTCTTCCTCCGGAGCAGTCTCAGTCTTCTCTTCCTCTACGGAAATTTCCTCTGTATCCTCAGGCTCCTCGGAAGCTGTTTTTACCTCCGGCATTCCTGTGTCAAGACTGATCTCACTGTAACGCTTCATACCTGTACCTGCAGGAATCAGCTTACCGATGATAACGTTCTCTTTCAGACCGATCAGCGGATCGATCTTACCTTTGATAGCAGCCTCTGTCAGGACTTTTGTTGTTTCCTGGAAGGATGCTGCTGACAGGAAGGAGTTTGTAGCAAGGGATGCTTTGGTAATACCAAGCATAACCTGTTTTCCCTCTGCCGGCTGTTTGCCCTCTGCCTCAAGTTTCTCGTTAACTTCCTCAACATCAAGGACATCAACAAGTGTTCCTGGCAGGAACTCTGTATCTCCGTTATCCTCGATACGGATCTTCTTCAGCATCTGATGAACGATAACCTCGATATGCTTATCGTTGATCTCAACACCCTGCAGACGATATACACGCTGAACCTCACGGATCATGTAATCCTGAACTGCACGCACACCCTTGATTCTCAGGATATCATGCGGATTTACACTACCTTCTGTCAGCTCATCGCCGGCCTCAAGAACCTGTCCATCAAGGACTTTGATACGAGAACCGTATGGGATCAGGTAAGTCTTGGAATCGCCTGTCTCCGGATCGTTTACGATGATCTCACGTTTCTTCTTAGTGTCGTTGATCGTGGCAACACCTGGGATCTCTGTGATGATCGCAAGACCTTTCGGCTTTCTTGCCTCGAAAAGCTCCTCGACACGAGGAAGACCCTGTGTGATATCTCCACCGGCAACACCACCGGTATGGAAAGTACGCATGGTCAGCTGTGTACCTGGCTCACCGATAGACTGTGCTGCGATGATACCAACAGACTCACCAACCTGTACCGGCTCACCGGTAGCCAGGTTCGCACCATAACATTTTGCGCAGACACCAACCTTGCACTTACAGGAAAGGATGGTACGGATCTTCAGTTTGTCGATCGGTCCGCCTGTCTGGTTGCTTACGCCCTCTTTCATGATACGGGCTGCACGCTTCGGTGTGATCATGTGGTTTGCTTTAACAAGGATTTCTCCGTCTTTATTCTTAACTGTCTCACAGGAGAAACGTCCTGTGATACGCTCCTGAAGGCTCTCGATCTCTTCTTTTCCGTCCATGAATCCACGAACGACCATACCGGAGATCTCTGCTCTGTTCTCACAGCAGTCCGCCTCACGAACGATCAGCTCCTGGGATACGTCAACAAGTCGTCTTGTCAGGTATCCGGAATCGGCTGTACGAAGAGCGGTATCAGAAAGACCTTTACGAGCTCCATGAGCGGACATGAAGTACTCCAGTACGTCAAGACCTTCACGGAAGTTTGACTTGATCGGGAGCTCGATGGTATGACCGGTTGTATCAGCCATCAGTCCTCGCATTCCGGCAAGCTGTTTGATCTGCTTATCGGAACCACGGGCTCCGGAGTCAGCCATCATGAAGATGTTGTTGTACTTATCAAGACCTGTAAGAAGTGCCTTTGTAAGCTCATCATCGGTCTTCTTCCAAGTATCAACAACCTCCTTGTAACGCTCTTCCTCTGTGATAAGACCACGTTTGTAGTTCTTTGTGATACGGTCAACAGTATCCTGAGCCTGCTTGATCATCTCCGGCTTCTGCGGCGGCACGGTCATATCGGAAATAGATACGGTCATGGCTGCACGTGTGGAGTATTTGTAACCCATAGCCTTAACGGAGTCAAGTACCTCGGCTGTCTTTGTTGCACCGTGAGTATTGATAACCTTTTCAAGGATCTGCTTCAGCTGTTTCTTACCTACAAGGAAATCAACCTCAAGAAGCAGTTCGTTTCCAGGTACGCTTCTGTCCACAAATCCAAGGTCCTGCGGAAGGATCTCGTTGAACAGGAAACGTCCCAGTGTGGACTGAACATTGCCGCTTAAAACAGTTCCGTCCGGCATTGTCTTATGACAATGGACAATGATCTTTGTCTGGAGTGTGATGACCTTGTTCTCATATGCAAGAATTGCCTCGTTGACACTCTTAAAGAACTTGCCCTCACCCTTGTTTCCAGGTCTTTCCTGTGTCAGGTAGTAGATACCAAGGACCATATCCTGTGAAGGAACGGCTACAGGACCACCATCTGACGGTTTCAGAAGGTTGTTCGGTGATAACAGAAGGAAACGGCACTCTGCCTGTGCTTCCTGGGAAAGCGGAAGATGTACAGCCATCTGGTCACCATCGAAGTCAGCGTTGAACGCGGTACAAACAAGCGGATGAAGCTTGATCGCCTTACCTTCTACAAGGATCGGCTCGAATGCCTGGATACCCAGACGATGCAGTGTAGGTGCACGGTTCAGCATAACCGGATGCTCCTTAATGACGTCCTCAAGGAC
The DNA here is from genome assembly GCF_004167315.1 of Blautia sp. aa_0143. NCBI lineage: Bacteria > Bacillati > Bacillota > Clostridia > Lachnospirales > Lachnospiraceae > Blautia > Blautia sp. aa_0143. The sequence goes on along the minus strand of NZ_RCXU01000023.1, from coordinate 30,391 downwards.
ATCCCATACTGCCGGCTCAAGCTTCTCTACCATTTTCTTGGCATTTTTGATGTTGTGGGAAGTTCCGTTGGCAACAAGCTCTTTCATAACGAAAGGTTTGAACAGCTCGATAGCCATCTCCTTCGGAAGACCACACTGATAGATCTTCAGTTCAGGTCCTACGACGATTACAGAACGTCCGGAATAGTCAACTCGTTTACCGAGAAGGTTCTGACGGAAACGTCCGGATTTACCCTTCAGCATATCGGAAAGGGATTTCAGAGCTCTGTTTCCAGGGCCTGTTACAGGACGTCCACGGCGTCCGTTATCGATCAGGGCATCTACAGCCTCCTGCAGCATACGCTTCTCGTTGCGGACAATGATATCCGGAGCACCAAGCTCCAGAAGTCTTTTCAGACGGTTGTTTCTGTTGATGATCCTTCTGTAAAGATCATTCAGGTCAGATGTTGCAAAACGTCCTCCGTCCAGCTGTACCATAGGACGAAGATCCGGCGGGATAACCGGGATAACGGTCATGATCATCCACTCAGGACGGTTGCCGGACTCACGGAAGGACTCCACAACCTCAAGACGTTTGATGATCCTTGCACGCTTCTGGCCTGTTGCGTCCACAAGCTCTGCCTTCAGTTCTTCGGAATCCTTTTCAAGATCGATAGCCTGAAGGAGCTCCATGATGGACTCGGCACCCATACCTACACGGAATCCTTCTCCGTAAGACTCACGTGCTTCCTGGTACTCACGCTCGGTGAGTACCTGTTTGTACATAAGTCCGGAATCTGCAGGATCCAGAACGATATAGTTAGCAAAGTAAAGCACTTTCTCCAGTGTTCTCGGAGAAATATCAAGGATCAGACCCATACGGGACGGAATTCCTTTAAAGTACCAGATATGAGACACCGGAGCTGCAAGCTCGATGTGTCCCATACGCTCTCTACGAACGGCAGATTTGGTTACTTCAACACCGCATCTGTCGCAGACAACGCCTTTATAGCGAATTTTTTTGTACTTTCCACAGTGGCACTCCCAGTCCTTGCTCGGTCCGAAAATCCTTTCACAGAAAAGACCATCCTTCTCAGGCTTCAAGGTTCTGTAGTTGATCGTTTCAGGTTTTAAAACCTCACCGTGTGACCACTCTCTGATCTTCTCAGGGGACGCCAGTCCGATCTTGATGGCATCGAAAGTCATTGGCTGATATGTTTCATTGGCGTTGGTTGTTTCTGCCATGTATTCTTTCCCCTTTCTTATTCCTCATCATCAAAGGACTCTTCAAACTCGATCATATCATCTTCGTCTTCCATGTCCTCATCTTCTTCTACATTGACAAGCTCTTCTCCGCTGAACTCCTGCTTGGTGTAGCCGTGTTTACCGAAGGACTCCTCATCTCTGCGTCCTCTGGAATCGCCCTCGATGACATGACGAAGATCAGTATCTCCGTAATCAGAGGTTTCCATAATGTGTACCTCTGATCCGTCCTCGCTGAGCACACGTACATCCAGACCAAGAGACTGAAGCTCTTTAAGAAGTACCTTAAAGGACTCAGGAATACCTGGCTCAGGAATGTTGTCACCTTTGATGATCGCTTCATAGGTCTTAACACGTCCGATCACATCATCAGACTTCACTGTCAGGATCTCCTGCAGTGTGTAGGAAGCACCATATGCCTCCAGTGCCCAAACCTCCATCTCTCCGAAACGCTGTCCACCGAACTGAGCTTTACCACCCAGAGGCTGCTGTGTTACCAGGGAGTATGGACCCGTGGAACGTGCATGGATCTTATCATCTACCAGATGATGCAGCTTCAGGTAGTGCATGTGACCGATCGTTACAGGGCTGTCGAAGTACTCGCCTGTTCGTCCGTCACGAAGTCTTACCTTACCATCTCTGGAGATCGGAACGCCCTTCCAGAGTGCTCTGTGAGCTTTATTCTCATCGAGATACTGCATAACATCCGGTGCAAGGATGTCTTTATATTTCTCACGGAATTCCTCAAAGTCTTCCGTATTAACGTAATCGTTGGCAAGCTCCAGAGTATCCTGGATATCAACCTCGTTTGCGCCATCGAATACAGGTGTTGCAATATTGAAGCCAAGTGCTTTGGCAGCAAGGCTCAAGTGGATCTCCAGGACCTGTCCGATGTTCATTCGGGAAGGTACACCCAGAGGATTCAGCACGATATCAAGAGGACGTCCGTTTGGAAGGAATGGCATATCCTCAACCGGAAGTACACGGGAAACGACACCCTTGTTACCATGACGACCGGCCATCTTATCACCAACGGAGATCTTTCTCTTCTGTGCAATATAAATACGTACTGCCTGATTTACTCCAGGGCTCAGCTCATCGCCGTTCTCTCTTGTAAATACCTTGGCATCTACGATAATACCATACTCACCGTGCGGTACCTTAAGGGAAGTATCACGTACCTCTCTTGCCTTCTCACCGAAGATAGCACGAAGGAGACGCTCCTCAGCAGTAAGCTCAGTCTCTCCCTTAGGAGTAACCTTACCGACAAGGATATCACCGGCACGTACCTCAGCACCGATACGGATGATACCGCGCTCATCCAGATCCTTCAGAGCGTCATCGCCGACACCCGGAACGTCACGTGTGATCTCTTCCGGTCCCAGCTTGGTATCACGGGATTCTGCCTCATATTCCTCAATATGGACAGATGTATAAACATCATTCTGTACCAGTTTCTCACTAAGAAGAACAGCATCCTCGTAGTTATAACCCTCCCAGGTCATAAATCCGATCAGCGGGTTCTTACCAAGTGCAAGCTCACCATTGGATGTAGACGGGCCATCCGCGATAACCTGTCCTGCCTCAACATGCTCACCTTGGAACACGATCGGTCTCTGGTTGTAGCAGTTGCTCTGGTTGCTTCGCATGAATTTAGTCAGATGATAATCATCTTTTGTTCCGTCATCATTCTTGATAGAGATATCTGTAGATGTGGAACGAAGTACTGTACCTGCTTTTCTTGCAACAACGCATACACCGGAGTCAACAGCTGTCTTGGTCTCCATACCTGTACCAACAACCGGAGCCTCTGTTGTAAGAAGCGGAACGGCCTGACGCTGCATGTTGGATCCCATCAGCGCACGGTTCGCATCATCGTTCTGCAGGAACGGAATCAGGGCTGTAGCAACGGAGAATACCATTCGCGGAGATACATCCATGTAATCGAACATGTGCTGCTCGTACTCCTGTGTCTCCTCGCGGTAACGACCGGAAACGTTCTTATGAATGAAGTGTCCCTCTTCATCCAGCGGCTCATTCGCCTGTGCTACATGGTAATTATCTTCCTCATCCGCTGTCATGTATACAACCTCATCGGTTACACGCGGGTTGGAAGGATCTGTTTTGTCGATCTTTCTGTACGGAGCCTCTACGAAGCCGTACTGATTGATCCTTGCATAGGATGCAAGGGAGTTGATAAGACCGATGTTCGGTCCCTCAGGAGTCTCGATCGGGCACATTCTTCCATAGTGGGAATAATGTACGTCTCGAACCTCGAATCCGGCTCTGTCTCGTGACAGACCGCCAGGTCCCAGTGCGGAAAGTCTTCTCTTGTGAGTCAGCTCTCCAAGCGGGTTGTTCTGATCCATGAACTGTGACAGCTGGGATGATCCGAAGAACTCTTTTACTGCTGCAGTTACAGGTTTGATATTGATCAGGGACTGCGGAGAAATACTCTCTGTGTCCTGTGTTGTCATTCTCTCACGTACCACACGCTCAAGTCTGGAAAGACCGATGCGGTACTGATTCTGAAGCAACTCACCGACAGCACGGATACGACGGTTGCCCAGGTGGTCGATATCATCATCGTTACCAAGGCCATACTCCAGATGCATATTGTAGTTAATGGACGCAAGGATATCTTCCTTGGTGATGTGTTTCGGGATCAGGTCGTGGATATCACGTTTGATCGCATCACATCTGTCCTCAAATGTGTCATTTTCTTCCAGAATTTTTTCGAGCACTGGGTAGTATACTAATTCTGTAACACCCAGGGACTTCGGATCCTCAAGCTCCGGCAGATAGTGACGGATATCAACCATAAGGCTAGAAAGAACTTTGATCTCTCTCTCCTCACCCTGGATCCATACGTACGGAACTGCGGAATTCTGTAATGTATCAGCAAGCTCTTTTGTAACAAGTGTCTCAGCCTCAGCAAGGATCTCACCTGTTGTTGTATCTACAACATCCTGGGAAAGCTTGTGGCCTACGATACGTTTATTGAAATGAAGCTTCTTATTAAATTTATAACGTCCGACTTTGGCAAGGTCATATCTTCTCGGATCGAAGAACATTGCCATGATCAGGCTCTCTGCGCTCTCTACTGCAAGCGGCTCGCCCGGACGGATCTTCTTATACAGCTCAAGGAGACCTTCCTGATAGTTTGTGGAGGTATCCTTTGTAAAGCTGGCAAGGATCTTTGGCTCTTCACCAAACAGATCGATGATCTCAGCATTGGTTCCAATGCCCAGTGCACGGATCAGAACAGTGATCGGAACCTTTCTTGTTCTGTCTACACGTACATAAAATACATCATTTGAATCTGTCTCGTACTCCAGCCATGCACCTCTGTTCGGAATTACAGTACTGGAAAACAGTCTCTTACCAAGCTTATCATGAGCGATCGCGTAGTAGATTCCAGGGGAACGTACTAACTGGCTGACAATAACACGCTCAGCACCATTGATAACAAAGGTACCCGTAGCTGTCATCAGCGGTAAATCTCCCATGAAAATCTCGTGTTCGTTGATCTCTTCTGTTTCCTTATTGATCAGCCTTACTCGAACCTTCAAAGGTGCGGCATAAGTCACGTCACGTTCTTTACACTGCTCGATGGAATATTTTGCATCTTTTTCATCGTATGTGAAATCGATGAATTCCAGACTGAGCTTTCCGCCGTAATCTGCGATCGGAGAAATATCATCAAATACTTCTTTTAAACCTTCGTCAAGAAACCACTGGTAGGAATCTTTCTGAACTTCGATCAGGTTTGGCATTTCCAGGACTTCTTTTTGTCTCTGGTAGCTCATACGCATGCTTTTTCCAGTTTTTACAGAACGAATTCTGTTTTTTTCCATTGACGTTTCACCCCTGTTTTTTTATTATTTATTACAACATGATCCCGCCTGACCTTTAGGCAGGCATATCTAGCCATAATATAGCATCCTCCACTTTAACATAAGAAAAAAAGTGTGTCAAGCACTTTTTTTGATTTTTTTACATTTTTCAAAAAAAAGATTCTGTTCCTTCTATACATACGATGTATGGATATCCGGAACAGAATCTTTTTTTTATCACACATACTTACTTCACAACAGTATTTACTGTTACTGTATTTCCGTATTTATCTTTTGAGACAAGTTTCAGAGCAGTATTCTTTTTTTGCTTCTTTATTTTAATAACGTACTGTTTCTTTTTGTTTACGGATGATACACCCAGCTTTGTCTGTTTTCCGGAACGCCGCGCATAGGCAATAACTGTCTGGCTACCTGATGCAGTTCCGCTTATAGCTGTACTTCTTGATGTAACAGTTCTGCATGAAGGACGGTTGATGCCGTTCCATCCTTTGCAGCTTTTTACATATACCGCCTGAACCTTTCCGTTTTCGCAAAATGTATTCTTTTTCATGACCGGTATTACAGATGCATATGCATAAACACCATTCCCCGTATTTTTCTCCGCACGGTTTCCTGATACTTCGGATACTTTTGATTTCCAGAGCAAAATACCACTTTTTGCATTTGATGTCACACGATTGCTTTTTACCCTGACTCCGCCGGCCACATACTCAATTTTCACGCCATGATTTTTGTTGGATAAACAGATATTACCAAGAACATTATTGTTCTTTCCTGCATTTACACGTATTCCCGAGCCGGCCACTGATTTAACAGTATTCTTCTGTGCAGTGGATGAAGTATTTACAGATTGCAGATAAATTCCATCTCCGCCTGCTCCGGAAACAGTATTCTGCTCTACAAGATTTCTCTGTTCTGATCCTGCTGCATAGACAGAACCGGAGAGATAAATTCCCGTATTTGCAGTTCCGGACACTGTATTCCTGCTGATAACGCTTCCTCTGGAATCCTGGGCATAAATCCCAAAATTGGAATATGAAGAAGTTTTTTTCATTGTTACCTGATTATCTGTTACGGTATCTGTGTCAGTAAGAGACATGCTGATTCCGTTTCCATATCCGCTGATCTGATTATCTTCTACAGTCACACCTTTCACCGGATATATCTTTTTAGGGAGCACAGCTCCATCTTTTTTCATATTATAGCCTGAAACTTTTATACCACTGCAGATCCATGCAATTCCACCAATGCTGGTAGTTCTGGCAAGACTGATGTAGTTTCCTGCCACACGAAGATTCCTGTTTTTCAGCATGTCCGGCCCATCATCATAGCCTGGCGTCTGGTGTGTATTGCTGCTCACAGAAGAAATGTCCACTCCATTTCCCACATTTACCATGGTATTATTTTCTGCTGTAGAATCTTCATAATTCATAAACCTTATACAGCGTTTTTTTACATTATGGAAAGTATTATTCGTAACTGTGATCCTTTTATATGTTTTTCCGGACATCATACTGTGCGTTCCCAGCCCTGTAAAGACATCTTCGAACACATTTCCATCAATCACAAAATCTTCACAGGTCGTTCCATCATAAGGTCTGTACTGCGGAAAAACATTGCTCTCATCTGTACAGCAGTCGATCTGAATACATTCCTGTCCGCCTTCCACATAATTCTTATAATAGCCACTGAATGTACAGCCTGTGATCTTGGCATTTTTCACTCCGCCAAATTCCAGAAAATGAGATTTTAGATTATTAAGAAATGTAGCATTTTTAATCGTAACATTCGTAGCATGTCCAATGCAAAATCCCACAAATCCGCCTGGTGCATCCTTATTTTCCACACACTGATAATTGTAGTCCCAGGTTCCTCCATCGATCACAATGTTGCGATATCCATCATATCCGCCTTCTGAATCTTTGGTATTTCCAAGACGGAGGATCAGATGTTTGGTGGTAGACGTTTTTGTAATATTAGCGTCTCTTGCATATAAGTACATATTACTGTACATGCAAAGTGTACCTGTCAGTTCATAATTTCCCGGTGGAATTATAATCTTGCAGGGATTTTCATCTGTGGCCTGATCTTTCAGTTCAAGAAACAGTGTGTTCAAGGGTGCTGTGATATCCTGTCCTTCCTCAACTTCCAGAGTCACAGTCTGATAAGTTCCAAGTTCTCCATCTGAAGCATCTCCTGCGGAAAAATCCCCAGCAGCATTGGCATCATCTGTAAAATCAGTCTGTGCCTGACCTGCGCCTTCATCAGCTTTATTATTATCCGGCTCTGCGACGTTTTCTACATTACCGTTTTCCTGCTGAAGCTGAAGTTCTTCGGAACCGTTATCGCCGTTCTCCGTTCCTTCGGAAAAATCTGCCGGCAATTCTCCGCTGATACTGCCATCTGCTGTCTGAATATCCTCACTGCCAGCTTCCGTTGCTGCATTGTCAGAAATATTCTTATTTGTGTCAAAATCTCCATCTGTGCTTCCATCTGAAAATGTGTCTTCAGTTGAATTTTCCGATATTTCCTCATCCCCCGGTGCCTCTGATACATCCACTGCTTCTACAGCACCTGACTCTATTTTTGTCCAGGATGCCTGTGATGCAGGAACCACACTGCCATCGTTATCCAGCACAAGCGGATCCAGATCCTGTTCCGGCATATTTTCCTCTTCTTCAAGCTCCTCCTGCTGCTGCATTGCAGCTTCCTGAGCCCGAAGTTCATCCAGAGGATTTTTCACGTTTACAGTTATATTTTTTACATTTTTTCCGACAGACACTGTCTTGGCTGCCGTCGGAAAAGAAACTCCTGTGATTCCCAACGCAGCAGCAAGGATACAGGCCATTATTTTTCGTTTCATATTCCATCCACCCTTTCCTATCTCCTTTATTATCCTTTCTTTTTCTTCAAAAAGCAAGATTTACCCTGGATTTTTTCACTAAAAAAGGCTGCTGTGCCGCCGGTAAACCGGCAGTCACAACAGCCTTTAAAACTTCTGATCTGATCGGATTATTTAAGTGTAACCTTAGCTCCCTCAGCCTCAAGTTTAGTTTTGATGTCCTCAGCCTCAGCTTTGGATGCGCCCTCTTTAACAACCTTCGGAGCACCATCAACGATAGCTTTAGCCTCTTTAAGTCCAAGACCTGTAACCTCACGAACAACTTTGATAACTTTAACTTTGTTAGCGCCAACCTCTGTAAGCTCTACGTCAAACTCATCTTTCTCCTCAGCTGCCTCGCCTGCTGCACCTGCTGCTGCTACAACAACACCTGCTGCTGCGGAAACGCCGAACTCTTCCTCACAAGCTTTTACAAGGTCATTTAACTCTAATACAGATAATTCTTTGATTGCTGCAATAAATTCTTCTGTTGTTAATTTTGCCATTTTAATTTCCCTCCATTTATAAATTTTAATTAATAATCATGCGGTCGTTATGCCGCCAATTGCACGTTGCTGGGATTACTCAGCAGCTGCTGCGTCAGCTCCGCCGTTCTGCTCTGCGATCTGATTAAGCACACGAGCGAAGTTTGCGATCGGAGACTGCATGCTTCCAAGCAGTTTTCCAAGAAGTTCCTCTCTTGAAGGAATTGTGGACAGTGCCTGAATTCCGGCCTGATCATTGTAGTTACCTTCAACTACACCTGCGATCAGCTCCAGTGCCGGGAACTGTTTTGCATATTTAGCAAGGATTCTTGCCGGAGCAGTTGCGTCTGTCTCGGAGATAGCGATCGCATTTGTGCCATGTAAATGATCACTGAGGCTCTCAAATGCTGTACCCTCGAATGCACGACGCATCATGGTATTTTTGTATACCTTGTACTGAACACCAGCTTCTCTTAACTCTTTACGAAGAATTGTATCCTGCTCAACTGTAAGACCGCTGTAGTTTACAAGTACAACAGACTGTGCGTCTTTAATGCTGTTAGAGATCTCTTCTACGATTGGTTGTTTCAGTTCTACTTTTGCCATGAAATGGTACACCTCCTTATAGATTTTGTATACCGCCGTCGCAATAAGTCAATCTGTTTAAAAAAAAGACCTTACTGCTTCGCAATAAGGCCTTGTGTAATCTTAACTCAGAATACTTGGACCTCGGTAGGCGTTTTAATCCTTATGCCTTACGGCACCTACTGTCTTCGGCAGCGTTCTTAGGTACAATACCATAACAGTGCCGGGTGTGTCAAGTATTTTTTAAGATTTTTTCAAAATTATTTAGTACCAAAAATACGGTCTCCGGCATCTCCAAGTCCCGGGCAGATGTAAGCGTTCTCATTGAGCTCTCTGTCAAGGGAACCACAGTAGATCTGTACATCCGGATGTGCCTCATGGAGACGTTTCAGTCCCTCAGGAGCTGCGATGATGCACATAAACTTGATATTCTTTCCGCCCTGTTTCTTGACAAAATCAATGGCAGCTTCGGCAGAACCGCCGGTTGCAAGCATCGGATCAACGATCACTGAAATACGCTCGTCAATAGATTCAGGAAGCTTACAGTAATACTCATGGGGCTCATGTGTTACCGGATCACGGTAAAGTCCCACATGTCCGACCTTTGCAGACGGTACCAGTGTGAGAATGCTGTTTACCATTCCAAGTCCTGCACGGAGGACCGGGATCACTGCCAGCTTCTTACCTGAGATCATCGGTGTCTTACAGGTTTCTATCGGTGTCTCGATTTCCACTTCCTCTGTAGGAAGATCACGAAGCGCCTCATATCCCATCAGGATTCCGATTTCCTCCACCAGTTTACGGAACTCGTTTGTTCCTGTATTTTTATCACGGAGCATTGAAATTTTGTGTTTGATCAGCGGGTGATCCATAATATAAACATTTTTCATTTTTTCCATCGTGATTTCCTCTCTTTGTCTGTGTTTTTTGTAAAGCGAAACTTCTCATTCCACTCTGCTTCATACACCGGAACGCAAGCCTTTCGCTTTTCTGTATTCATCTTTCTACATTATAATATATATGACACTTTTTCAAAAGGGGGAAAAACTATTTTCCCTGGCGTTCCAAAACCTGATCAATAGCATAGGCCACACCAAATTCATTGTTGTTCTTTGTGATGTATTTTGCTGCTCTTTTAATCTCCGGAACTGCGTTTTCCATTGCAACAGTTGCGCCGAAATTCATGGAAATCATGGAATAATCATTAAGACTGTCACCAAGGACCATGACCTCATCCATGGTATAACCCAGAGACTCGATATATTCTTTCAGCACCGGGCCTTTCTGCGCCTCTACTGCTGTAATCTCCTGATTATATATAAAGGAAGAAGCCACTGCAACGGCTGGATTTTCTTTCAGCTCATCGCTGAGTTTCTCCAGCTGCTCCACATCTGCCGCAAAAATGAAGATCTTATATACCGGCGCACCGCTGCTCTCCAGGGAACGGATATCGGAAATCCCTTTCGTGTTTCCGGCGATCCTGCGGTACTGCGGGGATTTCCGTACAATCTCCTCGCTGGTATCTATGTCCATATTGAAAAGACGGATCTGCTGAATGATCCCGTCTTCAATTTCTTTCTTTGTTCCAATACGGTAATCATAGCGATCCGTAAAAAATGCTACAGATACCGGGTATTTTTTTGCCGTATTGTAGACCTCCTCACACAGCTCAATAGAGATCGGTGTACTCTTTACAACCTCCTGCTGCGGATTCCGTACTTCAGCACCGCTGCTCACCACATAATCACAGGTCAGCTCTGTTCCCTTCAGCTCCTCCATGGCACCGGGAAAATTCCGGCCGGTGGCAACCATAAAACGGATTCCCGCATCGCAGGCACGCCTGATTGCTGCAAGGGTTTCCGGTGCGATCCTATGGTCATCACCAAGAAGTGTGCCGTCCATATCACTTGCAATTACTTTTATCATGAAAAATTTCTCCTTTTATCTGTAAAAATTCCGGTCAATCATTCGGATCCATATCATCCATAGCAAATATGTTCTTTTTTCGGAGAAATTATATCTTATATTATTGCAAAATACAATGATTTTTGCGACAGGCATATGCCTTTCTGATTTCAGAAATACATGGTATAATGAGATTTCATAAATCTGTCCGATGTCGGTCAAGCGTATATCCGCAATCCGCGTCGCTACTTGATCCGGTCAAGTGAATAACCCCATCCACATGTACTACATAGATTTACATCAAATAAATGCTCTTCAGTTAAGTCAGTCAATCAGAAAACAGGAGAATATTATGTCAACTTATTTTTTTCATTCCAAAAGAAGCCGCTCGCATTCCCGTTTCTTCTATTTAATATTGTGCACAGTTCTTGTCTGTCCAATGCTCCTTTTCACAGGCTGCGGAAATATCACGGATGCAGATACATCCACCACCGGAAATCAGCCCATCAGTATCAGCAGTATCAAATTGAATACAGCTGTACAGATCACAATTTACGATTCCCAGGATAAATCCCTCCTGGATGACTGTCTGGCACTGTGCGATAGGTATGAGCTGATCTTCAGCCGGACAAATGAGAACAGCGAGCTTTATAAATTAAATCACCGCAAAGATACATCGGATAAAGATCCCAATGCTGACGGGCAGACTACTCCATATCCGGTCAGCGGCACAGCAGACACCTGGCATATATCCGAATACCTTGCTGCTCTGCTTTCCCAAGGACTTTCTATCACCAGGGAATCCGACGGTGCCTTTGACATCGCCATTGCGCCTTTGACCTCTCTCTGGGATTTCACAGCAGAAGACCCGAAGGCTCCGGATGATGCAGATATCCAGAAAGTTCTCCCCCTGTGCAGCTCCGACGGCGTCACCATTGATGGTCAGGATATCACACTTCCCTCTGATGACATCCAGTTCGATGTAGGCGCCATTGCCAAAGGCTATATTGCAGACCGCCTGAAAGATTTTCTGGTAAAAAAAGGCGTAAACAGTGCCATCATCAACCTTGGCGGCAACGTCCTCTGCATCGGCTCGAAGCCTGACGGCACTCCCTTCAAAGTAGGCATCCAGAAGCCCTTTGCAGATCGCAACGAAACCGAAGCCGTTATGGATATCACCGGAAAATCCGTTGTATCCTCTGGGATTTATGAGAGGTGCTTTAAGCAGGGCGGTAAATTATATCATCATATCCTGAATCCCCAAACCGGCTATCCTTATGATAACGGCCTGATTTCTGTGACGATCATCTCCGACCAGTCTGTGGACGGCGATGCCTTAAGCACCACCTGTTTCGCCCTTGGCCTGAAAGACGGGCTGAAATTTGCAGAGAAAAAAGGCGTGCAGGCCGTTTTTATCACAGAAGATTATGAACTGCATTATACTGACGGATTCCAGGATGAGATCAATGTCACTGATGTGGAATCCTGAACCATGAAATCTTTTTCAGTAACAACCAAAAACCTTACGGATAGACCATATTTGTCACATAAGTCTGCGGATAATCTTTCAGAAGATTTGCCATTGCTGTCTGTGTCTGTGTCGTTGAAAATGGCTAAGATGGACCGTTCCACAGACATTCATAATCTGCTCCCAAGCTTCTTCATATTCCTTATCCGGAAGTTCAAAACACCATGGGATAAATCCGAGCAAACAGTGATCTTCTGGAAGCAGATAATGCCGAAGATGGCCTGAAGATCATTCTCAAAGAGCATCCTGACATTATTATCACAGATATGAAAATGCCCGTCATGGACGGAATACAGCTCTAAAAAAAGCCGGAAGAACTTCACATCGACAGCAAAATCAGTGTGATCAGCGGATTCAGCGATTTCAAATATACAAGACTTGCGATCCAGGCCGGTGTTATTGATTACATACTGAAGCCTGTTGATCCCCAGAATTTGAACAATGCGCTTTCAGCCACAATTTCTCAGTTGGAAAGTGAAGCAGGCAAAACTGGGACTTCCGATTCTGCTTCATCACCCGAACCCTGCTCTGCGTTCACCAGTAGGGTAATCAGTGATGTTTTTGATTATATCAATGCACATTATCTGGAAAATATCTCCCTGGCCGATATTGCAGAATCTTTTTTCTAAGTAAGGAGCATCTGTCCAGATTGTTTTAAAAAAACGTCAGAATCTTTTTTCCTATACTATGCAGTTAAAGCTCACCGAGGTGAAACGGCTTCTGCAGTCTACGGATATAACTCTCGACGACATTGCCTGGCATCTTGGTTTCAGCAATGGAAATTACTTCAGCAAGGTTTTTAAAAAGAACTGTCAGATGTCTCCCAGTGAATACCTGAACGTACAGCTATAGTTCTTCAGAAAACTTTTCTCCGATAAAAAGTAGCTGTAACTGAGCGTATTCGTTCAGTTACAGCCACTTTATTCAATATTATTATATTCAGTTATTGATCATATCCGGCCAGGAAAGAATCTCTGCAGAAATCTTCTCTTCATAATCTCCGTCAATGTCCTCACTTCTTCCAGCCGCATAAATATTGGTCTCGGCACCCCAACCGTTGTCCTCGTATTCCCATACATGGAATTTCAGTCCACGGAACATGAAATCCAGACTTCCGCAACCATCTTCCTCTGTGTATTCGAATGTGATATTTTTTTTGTTCAGAGCATCCTGTACTTTCTGTAAACGCATATAATATCGCTCCTTCCACGCCTAAAATCTTCCTTTATACACAAAGTATAACATGTTGTGATTTTTGACACAAGTCAAGGATGAAAGTGCCTGTGAGCTGCAGATAGCTCAGGCCCAGTAGAGTCTCATTCCAAACTCATGGCTCATACGGTCCGGATGCCCATCAACTCTTGAAAGCAAAGTACAGATATCCTGATAGGTATTCTTTGCCATACATTTACCGCTATTATCAGAAAGAATTAGTGTAAGGTTCCACTTCTTGCCTTTTCCGTATTCTTTCTCAAAGGTTTTTACCATGACACGGCTGTCTGCCGGAACTTCTGCTTTAACACTTCCCTTTTCCACCAGTTCTCCGTTCAATGTTTCTGTAATGATCCATGTAAGTTCACACTCTCCCAGAGCTCCATCTGTATCATTTACAATATACAGACTGTCCAGATAATCTTTGTGCTTTGCAAAAGCACCCACTGGTGCGTTGCTTTCCAGTATAGCCTGAAGACCCTTTTTGGGAATTCCCCACCAGTCATATAATCCGTAGAAGCTCTGAGGACACAGATCGATAAACATAAACTGTATATATCCTGAGCAAGGTTCATATTTCTGGATCCTGTAATGCTCTGTATAATATTTCAGAAGCTTATACTGATATTCCTGGATCTTCGGGATATCATCCACCAGTTTTTCCAGACGATGATATACCGCCGGAACAGTTTTCAGATTTTCACTGCTGCCCGGTGCATCAAATCCGTACTCTGTATTCAGCTTTTCTGTCTGCTCATAAATATCTGCATATTCTCCACCGCATAAAGAACCCAGATAATTATGGCTGTCCCCGCTAAGCAGATCGTCTTCGCAGAAAGAACCCTTGATGATCGGTCTGCCCGGATCCATCTTCTGTACTTCCCTGTACAAAGCAGGTCCCGGATTTTCCTCCATAAATCTCCTTCTCACATTTCCATCCGGATCAATACATCCCGGTTCATTCATAATGATCCAGCAGATCAGAGACGGATGATGCTTCAGAAGTTTCACATTTTCTCTGTAAACATCTGCAAATCTCTGCGCCCATTCATCTGTTGAAGGATGCGTCCAGTTGTACTCCGAATCCTGAAAAACTGCAATTCCCAGCTCGTCACACAGATCATAAAAAACTTCCTGCTCTGTGTGGACATGTACTCGTACCAGATTAAAACCTGCCGCCTTTACATTAAGAAGATCTCTCAGGTACCGTTCCTTTGTCATTGCAGAAATATAACAATCCGGAAAATAAGAGGTTCCTCTTATATACAGTTTCCTGTTATTAAGCCAGAATCTTGTTATTTTTTCATTACGCTCAATCTGAATGTCCCGAAAAGCAAAATTCGTTGTTCTGCTGCTCAGTATGTCTTTTCCCCTGCTTAACGTAAGTTCTGCCTGATACATCCAGGGATAACCATGATCCCATGTGGACCACAGTCTGACATCTTCCACTTTAAGCTCACATTTAAAACCTGTCTCTGCTTTCTCTGCCATTATCTGAACAGTTTTTTCTGCCTTTATAAGACCGGACTCTTTTTCCCGGATCTTTACATTAAAATCATATGTCTCCCCGGATTTCAGACCTCGCGCTTCAGTTTCCACATATACGTCTGCTTTCCTTACATCCGGATCCAGTTCATACTTCAGATCTGTCTGATCTTCCAGAACACCTTCTTCTGTCAGGATCAGTTCCACTTTTCCGTAGATTCCTACAGGATTTACATCTCTCTGGATAAATGTATCAGAATGTTCGTAGGTACCTTTTACCATATTTCTTTTTACCAGGTGGGTTCTGGAATCCTGTGCATCCAGCTCCACCTCATCATCCCATGGAGAACTTACCTTTACAATGAGATAATTTTTCTCTCCAAAAACAAGCTTATCTTTTACATTAAAGGAAAATGGAGCGGAATATCCTTCATGCTCTCCAAGAAATTCTCCGTTAATCCATACTTTTCCATAATAATCAACATTGGTAAATTTAAGGACAGCATCCGTAACTTTCTGATCCGGAACTTCAAACTCTGTTTTGTACCACCAGGGCGCCTGATTGAAATATCTCAGTTCACGCCCGAAATATGGCTGTCTGGCATAGATAAGCTGCAGATGTTTCAGTTCCTCCAGTTCCTCCCATTCAGACACCTGGGAACCTACGGAAGTATCCGCTTCCCTGGCAGCATAAAGCCCGGTCTTTTCCCCTGTATCATGAACATCCTGCAAAATTTTCCATCCTTGTTTCAATTCAATCCTTGTTTCCATTTCAGCCTCCTAACTCTTGACCGCACCTGCAGCCATACCTTCGATTATGTTTTTGTTAAGAATAAAATACACGATCAGTGTAGGCAGGATCGATATTACGATCGCCGCAAATGTACTTCCCCAGTCCACTCTTCCGAACTGCCCCACAAAGTCATTCAGGCCAATTGGCAGAGTTTTCATATCAGAAGATGAGATAAATGTATTGGCATATGTAAATTCGTTCCATACAAAAACAAAATTGTATGTAAGAACTGTCATTGTAGTATTTTTAGCCATAGGTACCACGATCTTGCGGAATGTGGTTCCCATTGTGGCACCGTCAATAACTGCTGCTTCCAGAAGAGAATCCGGCATAAATTTAAAAAATCCGGTGTAAAGATAGATACACATTGGAAGTCCGAACCCGATCTGCGGAAGCACCAGTGCCCAGTATGTATTTCTCAGTCCGATCCTGTTATAAATCTGGAACATGGGTATAAGGCAGGAAAAAATAGGCACCATCATTCCAAACAGGAAAAATGCCATCAGTGCATTGGCATATTTTACCTTTACCTTGCTGATCACAAATGCAACCGGGCATCCCAGGACTACGATGCCAAGAAGTGTGAGAACTGCCACAACCGTACTGTTAAGAAAATATCTTGGAATGGATGAGATCGTCAGTGCGCTGATATAGTTTCCAAGATAAAATCCTGATGGCAGGGCATACTGTGCAGTATATGTCATTTCATCCGGTGTTTTCAGACTGGAGCAGATAACCCAGAAAATAGGGTAGACCTGTATCATGACAAAAATAAGGATCACTACATAGAACACAGCACGAATAGGTATATTTTTTCTTGATTTTATCATTCTGACCCATCTCCTTTCGCCGATCCCAGGCATTTCTGTATAATCCCTACTGCTACCAGACATTCAATGACCAGAAAAACGGACAATGTACTTCCATAGCCAAAGTCAGCCGAATTAAAAGCGGTTTTATACATATAAGTTGCCACCATCTCTGTTGATCTGGATTTATTGTCAAGAATATAGAATACATCAAAGGTTTTCAGACAACCATTTACAAGCATTACAATGACAATGCTGAATATATTTTTCACCAGTGGAAGCTTTATGTAACGATACTGTTGAAAAACATTGCAGCCATCCATTGTAGATGCCTCGATCACATCCTTTGATATGGATACAAATGCGGAATAAAAAATGATCATGTACAGACCACAGTATTTATATCCATCGATCATGGTTATGGTAATCAGCGCTGTATGGGAATTTGCCAGCAAAGCGATAGGTTCCATTCCCAGTTTTTCCATCACATAGCAAACCAGGCCCTGGGGCTGGACAGAAAGCATTTTGGAAAAAATCTGGCAGATCGCCATAGATGAAATGATACATGGAATAAAATAAATAACCCGCAGAATATTTCCACCTTTGGAAATATGTGTAAGCAAAATTGCCAGGATCAGTCCTGCACATAACTGGAACAAACTTCCCAATACAACAAATTTAAGATTATTTACAACAGCCTCACGAAATGTCTCATCCTGAAACATCCTCACATAATTTTCCAGTCCGATAAACTTCATATCACCGATTCCATTCCAGGAAAAAAGGCTGTAACCCATTGACCACAGAATTGGGATGATAACAGTAAGAATATATACGAACAGTGCAGGAAGAACAAACGGTAAAGGCTGGATTTTATTTCTGGGCTTCATATCCTCTCCCCTTTCATACGCAGATGCAGATAAAATTCCGCATCTGCGTATTCTCTCAGTTATTCTTCAGTGTCAAAATAATCAGATGCATACTGTTCTACAGCTTTGTCCATGTTTTCGCAGAACTCTTCAGGAGTTGATTCTCCCATTCCAAGGCTTGCCAACTCTTTTCTGTAAACCTCGTTTGTAGAAGGATCCAGACGAACATCCCAGCACTGGGCAAAAGTGCCGCAGTTCTCAAGATCACTTAAAATCTGCTGTGTAAGCTCCGGAAGCTTCTCCGAATCACTTGGCATCATGGATGGAAGCATATTGAACTCATACATTGCCGTATCAGCAAAATTATCCCATACATAACTGATGAAATCTTTCATCTCATCACTCATGGAATCCTTGAGAATGGCAGTTCCGATTCCACAATTCGCATAGTAATCATTTTCTCCTGTAGCGGTTCCTTCGCTGTCTACAGGAAGTTTGAACATGGAAATGTCATCTTTAAGATTTCCCTCATCATCTACAAGATCCGGTGTATCCCATGTTCCGGTGTATAACATTGCCGCACCACTGTTCAGAAACAGATCCATCTGTGCGGTAGTATCTGAACTTGTCCATCCTTCACTGAAATACTGGGCTATATCCTGTGTATACTGGGCTGTTGCGATACCTGTCTCAGAATTAAATTTTTCTTTTCCCATTCTTGCATTGTCAATGAAGTCATTTCCTTCCAGTCTGAAAGCCTTAAATGCAGGATAACGCATGATCATGTCGTAATTTCCTGCGGATATCGGGGTCATTCCCGCATCTTTCAGCTTCTTGCACACATCCAGGAGGTCTTCCAGTGTCTGAGGTGTTTCAGTAATTCCGGCTTTTTCAAACATGTCTTTGTGATACCAGAAATACTCTACATTTCCCTGCCAGGTCATAAGGTAATTGCTTCCGTCACTGAGTTTCGGATAATTCAGTGCAATATCAAAGAACTTGTCTTTGATACCCAGTTCATCATAAAGGTCATCCACACTGTAGATCAGATCCTTTTTGCAAAGTCCTTCAAAAAATGCCTCCGGATCTGCGTCAAACCAGTCCGGCAGTTCATTGCTGGATGCAAGGATCTTGATCTTCTGAAGATATGTTTCTCTGTCTGCAATAGACTCTACATTGAATTCAAAATCCGGGTGATCTTTTTTATAATCTTCTGCAAGCTTCTTCAATGTTTTCAGTGCCGCATCTGTTTCGCCCCTGGCACTGATATAATTGATCACAAGTGGTTCGGAATCCTCTTTTTTATCTGCCCACACATTCATCATGCTGAATGAAGAGAGACACATCATTGTGGCAAGTGTAGCAGCCATCACTTTTTTTAATTTCATTTTCGTCCTCCTTTTGGTACATTTCTATTCATCCGGATTGAATATTTTGTTCCGCTTTCCTTATCGATGAGACCATTATATTAAATCCGTCCGGAAAAATACATGGAAAATCTTCGCTGTACCTGGAATATTTTCTCCAATCTTTCCCCCACACTTGTGAGAATTTTTCCCTTATTATATAATGTAGCCAATAAAACCAGAGGGGGGATTCCATGATAGAAAATCTGAAAAAAAAGGTGTTTCACTTATTTTTAGGAATCAGTCTGAAACGCAGGCTTTTTATTACATATCTGCTGCTCAGTTCTCTGATACTCATGCTTACTTCCGTGTTTTTTTATACTGCATCCAAAAAAGTACTGATCAAGCGTGCCGCACTTTCCAGTCAGCAGCAGCTATCCCTGATCACCAGCAACCTTGGAGAAAAGATCGATAATATATCAAACTATGCCATCACCCTTTCCATCAACAGCAATATCGCCGATGTTTTAAAAGAAAATCCCACAGTTCCCGAAAACACACTGGAACATTTTCTGGTAAATTCCGAGCTTACAGACCAGGCCCAGCGTATCATCGGACTTCACAAAAACATCTATGCCTGGGATATCCTGGATACAGAAAACCACTGGTTTCACAGCAGTACCACAGAAACAGATCAGCTTGATTCCATTTTAGGTCCCGAAGTCCTTGACAGCCTTCAGACTAATCTGGCCTTTCAGTTTCTCGGACCCTTCCAGATAAGTGGGGAGCCAACCTTTGTAGCCTTAAAAAGTATTACAAACATTGATAACACCAAATATCTGGGCGCCCTGGTCCTTCTGATCAGAGAAACAAATATTTCCTCTGCATTCCGCGACCTTCCGGACAGCTCTTCCAGGGATTTCTATATTACTGATGAAAATGGACAGATACTTTCCTCTTCTTCATCCGGAGGTATTTATAAAGACTTCTCATCCTATACAAAAATCAGTTCAGAGAATTATAAAACCCTGACAGAAACCGACAGGCAGTTTTTTTCCGTAGACGGCACTGACACTCTTTTTATCTGCAAATCCTATCCTGACCTAAACTGGAATGTGATCAACCTGATTCCTCTGGAAAGCCTGACTCTGGATCATATGGTGATCCTGCACAACATTCTTCTGATCAGCATTGTAGTGTTTATTTTATCTGTATTTTTTTCCATATTATGTACAGGTACTGTCACCGCACCTATACAGAAACTTGTGGAAAAAATGAAATCTGCATCTGCCGGAAAGCTGAATATTTCTGCCAGTTACTCTTCAAATGATGAACTTGCAGTTCTCTATAACCAGTTTAACCTTATGATGCAGAAGATCCAGACATTACTTAACGATATCTATGAGGAACAAAATGCCAAACAGAAAATGGAAGTACGTCTTTTACAGTCCCAGATCAATCCCCATTTTCTTTATAATACTTTAAACACCATCAAGTCTCTCATAGAACTTGACATGAATGATACTGCAGTAAAAGCAGTGTCTTCCATGTCATCTTTCTACAGAAACTCTCTTTCAAAGGGACAGTTTATCATTCCTCTGCGCCAGGAGCTGCTTCTTACAGAACAGTATCTTTATATCCAGAATCTGCGGTATATGGATTTTGTTGATTACGAGATCACCTATGAGCCGTCCTGGGAGGATCATGGGGCAGAGATACCCAAGCTGACCATACAGCCTGTTGTGGAAAATATTTTTGTCCACGGACTTACCAGCCAGATATGCCATATTCACTTAAATGTTTCTATCAGAAATGGTACCATCTGTATTTCTGTTTCTGATAATGGTTCCGGTATCCCGCCGGAAAAACTTGCCGAACTTAACCGTTCTATCAGAGACTTCAAAACTGCCCGACATTCTTTCGGGCTTCCAAGTATCAACCACAGGATTGCTCTTCTCTACGGTGAGAATTACGGACTCACCATCGAAAGTTCACCTAAAAAGGGAACCACTGTAACCATAGTAATACCTGACAAAAAAATCTGATTGAGGGGGAAATATAAATTGAAAACACTCGTAATTATTGACGATGAAATTTTTTTCAGAAAATCTCTGATCAATTTTCTTGAAAAACAAAACCTTTATAACATTGCAGGGGAAGCTAATAACGGACAGGCCGGAATCCGGCTTATTGAAAATGTTAAACCCGATATTGCCCTTGTGGATATATCCATGCCGGTTATGAGCGGTCTGGATATGATCGCAGCTCTTGGAACAGACTGTCATACCAGGTTCATCCTTTCCACAGGATACGAAGATTTTGACTATGCCAAAAAAGCTATCTCTCTTCAGGTCCGCGGATACCTCCTGAAGCCATTGGATCACCGGGAGCTTATGGAGACACTCCAGAAAGTAAGTGACGAGATCGATCAGGAAAATTCCAGAAACAGTTATGTGAATAATTATTTTCAGTTCCGCGATCTGTATACACGGCAAATGCAGCTTAATTTCTTCCAGAAGGTGATCAGCGGAACAACCATTTCCCCGGATGATCTGGAAAAAATTCCGGTTCATAAAACTTCCGATTATCTTACCATTCTTATGGAGATCCACAATGCCAATCCGGAAATATGGGATGAAAAAGGTGATTTTTCTCTGCTCCACACCATCCTGGAAAATATATGCAGGGAAATCTTACAGCCTGTGTGCAAAGAGCTTATTTACATTGACTATTCTCAGATGAGACAGTATATCATCATGGAAAAAAGCTCTGATTTTTCTTTTACCGATCTGGAACAATCCTGTCTCAGACTTGCCGGGATATATGATAATATCGCACAGATTTCCACTTTTTTCTGCTGTGGAACACCTCATGAAGGCGTGGAAGGAATCCGCTATTCCTATGAAGAGGCTCTTTCTGTTTTTCATAACAGAACTGCGTCTTCTTCCGGATTTCTTTATTTCATGCCCCAGTCCCATTCCGGTGATTTTACATTAAAGCCTCTGGTTTATAATGATATCCTGATCTTTCTGCGCCAGCAAAATTCACCGGCTCTCTGTAAATATATTGATGAATATTTCAACGATATCATCACCAAAAAAATCCATATCCGGCAGACCTGGAGTGTAGCTGCTGCTTTTCTTACTGTACTTGACGGTTTTATCACGGAGTGCAGTCAGCGTGAAACGCTTTTTCCTCTTCTGGAAAACGCCCTGAATACTTACCAGAACTGCCAGAGTGCCCTGCAGTTAAAACAACTGCTCCAGTCTACCTGCAAGGCAGTTCTGGATTCTCTTGCTGATGAAAAAAATCCGCGGAAGTCAGCTCTTGTATCCCAGGTTCAGGAATATATCTGTCTGAATTTTAATCATCCGGATCTTCGTCTTGAAACCATTGCTTCCCATTTTTTTGTCAATCCCCAGCATCTCTCTGCTGTATTCAGTCAGGAATCCGGAGTTACACTTACCTCATATATCAATGTCTGCCGCATGAAAAAAGCCAGACAGTTTCTTCTGGAAGACAGCCCTTCCATTCAAAATGTAGCTTCTTTATGCGGATTTTCTGATTCCGGATATTTCAGCAAATGTTTCCGGAAATATTACGGAATCTC
Organism: Blautia sp. aa_0143; assembly: GCF_004167315.1. Classification (NCBI taxonomy): domain Bacteria; kingdom Bacillati; phylum Bacillota; class Clostridia; order Lachnospirales; family Lachnospiraceae; genus Blautia; species Blautia sp. aa_0143. The sequence continues at coordinate 7,784 of NZ_RCXU01000023.1, read as the reverse complement.
TCCAAAAAACTTTGTATCCCTGACTGAAAAGAACAGTTATCCAGGTTCTATCGGCATATGATCTTTATCTCATTAAAGCGTAACGTTTCACCGCTTCTCCTTATTAAAATTGCATTTTACTCTAACATATGTTTTATGTAAAATGCAAGTTCTTTTTATTGTGCAATATCCCGGAATGTGTTAAGATAAAACCTGCGACTTTATACAAATAGCAGTTTACCATACTGCAATAATGAGGTGAGTTATGAAAGAAAGAGAAAAACTTGGATCCCGTCTGGGATTCATTCTGATTTCTGCTGGCTGTGCCATCGGAATCGGAAACGTCTGGAAATTCCCTTACATGGCCGGACAGGGCGGTGGCGGCACATTCGTACTGTTTTACCTGATCTTCCTGGCCCTTCTTGGACTTCCTGTTATGACTATGGAGTTTTCTGTTGGACGTGCCAGCCAGAAGAGTCCTGTCAAAGCATATTACGCACTGGAAAAACCAGGACAGAAATGGCACATCCATGGATATATCACTCTGATCGGATGTTATCTCCTGATGATGTTTTACACCACTGTTACAGGCTGGATGCTGAATTACTTCTATATGACAGCCACTGGTAAATTCCAGGGACTTGATTCCGACGGTGTTGCAGGACAGTTTACCAACATGCTTGGCCAGCCCGTTACTATGGGATTCTGGATGATCGTTGTTGTTATTGCAGGTGTTTTTGTCTGCTCCCGCGGTCTTCAGAACGGCCTTGAAAAAGTTACCAAAGTTATGATGATCTCTCTTCTGGTGATCATGGTTGTTCTTGCCATCAACAGTTTTACCATGGATGGTGCCAAAGAGGGACTGAAATTCTACCTGATCCCGGATTTCGAGCGTATGAAAGAAATCGGTATTATTTCTACCATTACCGGTGCTATGAACCAGGCATTCTTTACTCTCAGCCTTGGTATCGGTGCTATGGCTATCTTCGGAAGCTACATCGGAAAAGATCATGCACTGCTTGGTGAATCCATGAATATTGCGCTTCTGGATACTTTTGTTGCGATCACCTCCGGACTTATTATTTTCCCGGCATGTTTCACATTCAATGTTGACCAGACTTCCGGACCGAGCCTGATCTTCATCACACTGCCGAATATTTTCAACCACATTCCGCTTGGAAGACTGTGGGGAAGCTTGTTCTTTATCTTTATGTCATTTGCAGCTTTCTCTACCATCCTGGCTGTATTTGAAAATATTATTTCCTGCGGTATGGAGCTTACCGGCTGGAGCCGAAAAAAATCCAGTCTTGTAAATGCCATCGCCATCATCCTTCTGTCTCTGCCATGCGTACTTGGATACAATGTATGGTCCTGGGACTGGCTCAAGGTATTCGGCGGCGCAATTCTCGACCTTGAAGATTTTCTGGTAAGCAACATTCTGCTCCCGCTTGGTTCTCTTGTATACCTGCTTTTCTGTGTTTCCAAACGGGGCTGGGGCTGGGAAAACTTCACAAAAGAAGCCAACACCGGAAAAGGCATGAAGATCCGGAAATGGATGCGCGGATACATCACTTATATCCTGCCGCTGATCATTCTGTTTATCTTCTTCTTTGGTCTGTACGACAAGTTTTTTGCATAAAATAAAACTTTAAACAAAACACCCCTGACGGATATCGTATGTGATTTACACACGCGATTTCCATCGGGGGTGTTTTTGTTGAGTCAGGCGGATATTCACAGCCTGCATTCTTCCCGATACAAGCAAGTCCCCTCACCGCGTATTGCTTTTCGTAATTGAAGCAAGGAACTTACTTGATTCAGTTAAGAATTTTACCTGCCTAGCAGCTCCAGTACTTCCTCTCTGCTGATCAAAGCCTGGCCGATTCCCTCGCCGCTTAAGATCTCATCAGCCAGTTCCCGTTTTCTTTCCTGAAGAGCCCGGATTCGTTCTTCTATGGTGTCTTTCATAAAGAGGCGGTAGACACTGACAACGTTCTGCTGACCGATGCGGTGGGCACGGTCTGCTGCCTGATTCTGCACAGCAAGATTCCACCAGGGATCGTAGTGGATCACAATATCAGCTGCCGTAAGATTCAGGCCTGTTCCTCCTGCTTTCAGAGAAATGCAGAAAACAGAAGTATCATCCTCATTAAATGCATGTACCATCTGCGCCCGTTTTTCCTTGGAAGTCGATCCGGTCAACATATAAAAAGAAACTTTTGCTTTTTTCAGACGGACAGCCAGCACATCCAACATGGTAGTAAACTGGGAAAACAACAGGAGCTTATGTCCGCCATTCACCGCATTCTGAACCAACTCCATGCACATCTCCAGCTTGGAAGAATTCCCTTTGTATCCTTCATATACCAGTCCCGGATAACAGCAGATCTGCCGCAGCCTCGTGATCTCTGCAAGGATCTGCAGTTTAGAAGTGCGAAACTCCGCATCCGACTGCATCCCAAGCATCAGGCGAAGCCGTTCCGTATGGGCCTCATACAGCTCCTTCTGCTCGCTTTCCAACGGGGAAAACATATCTTTTTCCAGCTTATCCGGAAGATCCTTCAGCACATCCCTCTTCAATCTCCGCAGCACAAAAGGACGGATCATTTTCTGCAGACGCTCCATCGCATCGGAATTGCTGTACTGCACAGCCGGAAGTTCGATTTCCTTACGAAATTTTTCGTAAGAATAAAGGAAACCCGGCATCAGAAAATCAAAAATACTCCACAGCTCACTGAGCCTGTTCTCCACCGGTGTACCGGTCAGCGCAAGCCTGAATTCCGACCGGATCTCCTTCACAGCCTTTGCCACCTGAGTTCCGTGATTCTTGATATACTGCGCCTCATCAATGATCTGCACAGCAAAATCCAGGTTCTGATAAGCCTTCAGATCCCGTTTCAGAAGGTCATAGGAGGTGATCAGAACCTCCCGTTCTCCCGCATTTTTGATCAGTGCTTTCCTCTCCTTCACATCACCAGTCACAACGGTAGCCGGAAGTCCCGGCGCAAAACGTTCGATCTCGTTCATCCAGTTAAACACCAGCGAAGCAGGCGTTATCACAAGGGCACGTCTGTTTTCTCCCGGCGCAGATTCCTGAAATTCTGACCAGAGAAATGTGATCACCTGGAGGGTTTTTCCAAGTCCCATATCATCTGCCAGGATCCCTCCAAACTGATTATGCTTCAGAGTTTTGATCCAGTAAAAGCCCTCTTTCTGATAGCCCCGGAGGATTTTTTCCTGCTCCCTGGGAATCTGAAATTTATGTTCTTCCATTGTCTGCATGTTCCGGATCAACGCACGAAAGGCATTGTCCTTCTCTACCTTGATCAGATCGCCGCCCTTCAGCTGACTGTCCAGATACATAGCACGATAGGCCGGAACCTGAGTCTTTCCTTTTTTCAGTTCACGATCACTGATCTGCAGTCCATTTTTCAGAGCAGAAAGCTCCCTGAGCTGACCATCGGAAACATCCAGAAAGCTGCCATCCTTCAGGCGGAAATATTTTTTCCTGCGATCGTACCTGGAAAGAATATCAAAAAGCTGCGCCTGATCCATCCCCTCCACATCCAGATCCAGGTTCAGAAGTCCGGCTGACAGAGAAACGCCAAGACGGATGTTTGGCAGCTTTGTCACCCTCATCTGTTTGATGGACTGGGAAATATAGACAGCTGCAACTTTCTGCATGGCGGGGATCCCTTCAGTAAGAAGCTGGTAGAGCTTTTCTTCGGAATCTTTCACACTGTCGGGTTTCCCTGAACCTTCCCTGCACAAAGATTCCAGTTCCTCGGCACGACAATCCAATGCCAGCTCCATCCGCTGGTCATCATATCCGTTAAAATATTTTGACAGCAGCGCAAACACACCAAGCTCTCCCGGAATATCCCTGGTGCGGGCAGACACATCTCGGTCAAAAACCGAAAATTTATCCTTCCCGTAAACAGAAAATGCCTTACAGGTGATCCAGTCACGCTCCGGCGCATCCAGATAGATCTCATATGCAGCCTTGTAGCATTCAAGACCTGTTTCTTCCGGGAAATCCCTGAGATCACAGTGAAAAAATTTTTTCAGGGAAGGAAGCAGCTCACGCACAAACGCAGGCACATCCGGTTCATCAATAAAGCCTCGGCCTGCAGGAAGCCGCTCCAGACAAGCAACAAATTCCTCCACTGCTCCAAGCTCCTGCCTGGAAACCAGATATACCTTCGCATTATCAAAATACATATGATACCGTATGCCTGTCACACTGTATACCGGCGCGATCTCAAGAGATAACCCCTGATCCTTCTTCCGGATCATCAGCGTCCTGTCCGGAATTTCTCTGACAGAATGCCATGTTGTTTCCGGATCATTGTTCATTTTGAACTTGAAACTTTTTTCGCCAAGTATAAGAAGCAGATCCTCAAGTTCTTTTCTGTCAACGGTAAGATCCCTCACCTTTTCCACAGCTATATTCTTCAGCTGTTCATATCTGGACATGTAAGTGCCGTGATGATTCTCGACCCATTCCCGGATAAAGGCCAGCACGCTTCTGGATCCTTCTGAAAAGGCTTCATCTGAATGGATAAATTCCAGATTTTTTCCATAAGAAACCTTCTCATTATGATCCAGATTCCACACAAAGGCCAACACATCCTTGAGGATATATTTTTTCTCACAGCCAACGCGGAATTCCACGGTAAAACAATTTCTCACAGAATTAAATTTCAGGCAGGTTTCCAGCTCCACCCTGCCAAAATACGGATCCCCGGAAAACGGAAGCATACGGCTGTATAGCTGGCGATTAAGGAGGCTTTTCAGCTCAACGGTGGTTTTCGTTGCAGGCTGCCCTGGTCCGGATAAAGCAGCCGGAAATGCTGTTCCGCTGAATAACTCTGCCTGCTTCTGTTCCTCATCCTGCTGTCTGCGGATTTCCACACGCTCATAGGCCTTACGGTCTCCATATTCCAGAAGCACTGCCACGCAATGCTTACAGATCCCGGAATAGCTGCGAAAGGCCGGGCAGTCACAGTATGCTTCTTTTATGCGGTCCGCTTCTGTATCATACTGAAAGCCTGTATTGTATACATTACGCCCACTTCCCTTCACTGCTGCAGATATTTTATCCACAGCTCCTTCCGACTTAATATCCAGCGACTGGATCCTCTTTCCGGTACGGTAAATATCAAGGCCTCTCTGATATGCCGTTGTATTACAAAGTGCCCGTATGGCTGTTCGTTTAAGCATGCATCTTTCCCTTCTTTTCTTATCGCGTTTCTTCCATTATAAAAGGAGACCTGCACTGTGGCAAGTCTCCTTATAATACTCATTGATATCTCATTCCTGATCTGCCTATAGCATTTCCATAAAATCCCGCATCAGGTTCAGCTGCTCTGAAATGAATTGCTGCATCAGACGTTCCCGTCATACGTTGGTACAGATAACTTTCTCAGCAGGCTTTCCTTCTTGCTTCATCCTCTTTCCGCTCTTCTCCGACTTCTGTCATCAGATACGGATCAAGAACCTCTTCCAGCTCTTTCTCAGTCATGATCCCTTGTTCCAGAACAAGTTCCCGGACAGACTTGCCAGTTTTTACTGCAGTTTTTGCGATGGTTGCAGACGCCTTGTAGCCAATATGCGGGCAGAGAGCCGTTGCGATTCCTGCACTGCTTTCCATCAGGTCTTTGCAGTGTTTGCGGTTTGCGGTGATTCCTGTGATGCAGTTTACGATCAATGTATCCACTGCTTTTTCCAGAGTCGTAATGGATTCAAAAAGATTACAAAATACAACCGGCTCAAAAGCATTCAACTCCAGCTGTCCGGCTTCTGCTGCCATGGTAATGGTGGTATCATGTCCTACGATGTGGAAAGCAACCTGGCTTACTACCTCCGGAATGACCGGATTTACCTTACCTGGCATGATGGACGACCCATTCTGCTTCGCCGGAAGGTTGATCTCCCCAAATCCGGTTTTCGGGCCGGAGGACATCAGTCGAAGATCGTTGCACATCTTGGAAAGATCCACCGCACAGGTTTTTACCACACCAGATACGGCAACAAAACCGTCCAGATTTTCTGTTGCATCAAAAAGGTCCTCAGCCTGTTTCAGCGGATAGCCTGTAAGCTTTTCCAGATTTGGCACGATCTTATAAAAATAAGAATCGGACACGTTGATAGCAGTTCCCACTGCAGTTCCTCCAAGGTTTACAGTGTACATTTCCCTGTGAGCCTTTTCGATACGTTTCCGGTCTCTGGAAACCATGGACGCATAACCGTGGAACACCTGGCCAAGACGGATCGGAACTGCATCCTGAAGCTGTGTACGTCCCATAGTGATCACATCATCGAACTGCTCTGCCTTTTTTGCAAGCTCCTTCTCAAGTCTTACCAGTGCTTTTTCCAGAGGTGCAAGAAGATCCAGAACGGTAAGCTTACCGGCCGTCGGGATCACATCATTGGTGGACTGTGCCATGTTTACGTGATCATTTGGATGGACCATTTTATAGCTTCCCTTCGGACATCCGAGGATCTCACCGGCTCTGTTTGCGATCACCTCATTCATATTCATATTTGCGCTGGTTCCGGCACCACCCTGAATGGCATCTACGATAAATTCCTCAGCCAATTTTCCTGCGATCACTTCATCACAGGCTCTGACAATGGCGTCTGCCTTATCCTCCGGAAGAAGCCCTGCATTATTATTAGTGATAGCTGCTGCTTTTTTAATCTGTGCCAGGTTCCTGATAAATACCGGATGAAGCTTTGTACCTGTAATAGGAAAATTCTGTTTTGCCCTTAAAGCCTGAACTCCGTAATAAGCCTCTGCAGGCACTTCCATAGTTCCGATCGAATCTGCTTCCAGTCTTGTTTCTGTTGTCATTTTATCATCCCTCTTCTTTCTTCTGATCCTGTGCACATCTGATTTGCTCCGCCCTCTGATCTCATCTTTTTCAGTCCGACGGATATTCACTGTTTACAAATCATTCTGTTATTTTCATTTTTATCAGCAGCTGTTTTTCTGATGCCTAAGAAGCTAACACTTTCTTTGTGGCTTGTAAATACTTTTAATAGAAAACCACGACTATCCGTGTTTTTCAATAGTTTATATTAATCTTTTTAAGAATTTCTTTTATTTTTCTTATTTTTATTAAGTCGTTTCTTGTGTTGTGATAACACACGCAGTATAATCAATACAGAAAAACATATTTTCAATCCACTTCCCTACGCAGCTCTGTACCAGTTACAAATGACATTTTTTCATCGAAAGGAGACATTCTACATGGAACACAAACTCGACAACATCGACCGAAAGATCATCGAAATGCTTCAGAAAAACGCCCGCACCCCGGTAAAGGAAATCGCAAAGGAAGTCTTCCTCTCATCCCCCGCTGTTTCCGCCAGGATCGAACACCTCGAAAAAAACGGGCTGATCACAGGCTACCATGCCCAGATCAACCCGGTATTTCTCGGTTATCATATAAAAGCATTCATCAACCTGGAAGTAGAACCCAACCAAAAAAAAGACTTCTATCCCTTCATCCAGTCCATCCCAAACGTCATCGAATGCAACTGCGTCACCGGCGATTACTCCATGCTCATCGAAGTAGCCTTCCGTTCCACCATGGAACTGGACCACTTCATCAACGAACTCCAGCAGTTCGGCCGCACCAAAACACAGATCGTATTCTCCACCAGCGTAGAACACAGAGATCTACCGGTGGAGTAACCACCCTCCCCTGCCGCCTTGAAAAACCAGCCCGTGAGGCGTGTGCTGCCTGTCGCCGGACTCTGCAGGAGGGGAGCTGATTCTTGGCTGGCGGAAATCTGCG
>NZ_RCXU01000022.1:0-67726 GCF_004167315.1 Blautia sp. aa_0143 | reverse complement strand
CATTTTTGAGTTAAGATTTTGTTGTCGTTTCGTTGACGACTTGGATACTTTATCATATCTTCTGTCTTTTGTCAACTACTTTTTTATTTTTCTGAAAGCAGATGTATTTATCTGTTTCTTAAAAACAATTTGTCCCTAACAACTCTGATAGAATATCATTTTTCCCATTACCTGTCAACATGTTTTTTACATAAATTTCATTTTTTTCTAAAAAACGTATTTTTTCGCCAAAAACCGCATTTCACAGACATGGTCACCACCTGTATCCTGGTGCTTTTCCGTCTGCAAAATGCGGTTTCTTTTACCCACCATAAAATATTCCTGTAAAAATACGGATAAAAATATTTTTATCATAAAGAAAATCCAGTACTGTATCACCCCGGATCAGTCCCAGACCCTTTTGCCCTATTTCCGTGTTGCATAAAATCGTAAGTACCAGCATTCCGACCCATACAAAAACAATACACTTCATGCCTCCTACTACGGCGCCGGCTATTTTGTTGATTCCACGGATGACCGGCAATCTTGCCAGGAGATCCATGGCATACGCCAGCACATGGATCAGGATTGAGGAAAGTATGTATGATACCAAAAAAGAAAGACAGTTCACTGCTACATTGGCCAGATATCCGGAAATATACCCTGCAAATGTATTAACCGCCAGATATTGATACACCAATGCCGTATTATTTTCTGTTATTCCCTTCTGGAGGAGATCCGGAATATCCATGCTGCTGATCAGCTCCTTCTGTTCCTCCTCATCCATGGTTTCTTTTCCATCTGCCAGAGAATCCACAAACGATCCGCTGGCAGTCTGGATTTTTTCATAAACAGACGTATTCTCACGTATGAACTGATTCACATAAGGATTGATCAGCCATACCAGAGCAACGGAGATCAGAACAAGCAATGCAGATACTACTTCTTTTACAAAGCCATGCCTGTATCCATCCACCATGGAAAAGGCAAGCAGGACCAGCACAGCCAGTCCAAGCCATGTCCAGTTCATATCTGCCCCCTTAACTGAATTTTATGGTGCTGACGCCTGTATCCAGTACCATAAGATATTTATTCCATCCGATCTTAAAGAAATCCCGGATCGTTCCATCTACATTTCCGGCATATTTCTGTACGCCACGGTTGTTCATCACGCAGATCTGCGAGCTGTTATACATGATGATATTATCTCCGCTCATTTTTATAGTCGTATATGGAATATTGAAATTTTTACGGAATTTCAGCTGTCCGCTCATACTATAGACTTCCATTGTATACAGATCATCTTTATTATTGTTTTTAAATACCAGGCCAATCCTGTCATCACTGAAAAATGTACTTACGATCTCCTGTTTTACATTGACTGTTTTGCTTTCTTTAGGAATCTGGCTTCCCTGGTAAGTAGAAAATCCATCATCTCGCAAAGCAATATACTTACTGTCACTGATACATTCCACCTGCGGGATCACTACATTCTCATAGGTATAACCACTTACGATCCGATCATCCTCATTCTGCCCTACATCCCCATAATTATAAAATGCCACATAGCTGGTAGTCTTGCTTCCATCAACATACTGGACTGTTACCATCATCACTCCGTTATCAGACACTGCTACATCCATGGGATATCCCGGATCATCGATCTTAGTCAGATTTTCCGCGACCAGACTGCCATCCGGATTATAAAAATTGATCCAGGTATTATCATCATTGTCCAGGATCACTGCAACCATTCCATTCGATGCGATCCGCACTTTTACAATAGCATAAGATGTTGTTACAGTTCCGGTCACACCTTTTTTGTCGCAGATATAAAGCGATGTTCCCTCGCTGTCTGCAACAACCGCCCTGCTTCCATTCACATCTGCAATAGGATTCTGCATTGTATAGGTTTCATTCCAGATCGTATTCATGCTGTTGTCCACAACAGATACTCCATCCGGACTGTATCTCAGGATATCTCCATCCATGTCCACATACTGTGTGGACACAACATCTTCCTGTTCGCTTGTATTTAATACTTTATAGCTGTGATAGCTTCTTTTTTCTGCATAGAGAAAAACCAGGCAGACTGCAGCAGCGATCACTGCCGCTGTGATCACCTTTTTCCCCTTTCTTGAAATCCTTCGGCGATGAGAAGTTCTCCCGTAGTGAGCGCCTTCCTGCGCAGCCTGTTCCTGTGCAAGCCTGGCTTTTTGCCTCATCAGCTTTTTACGCTTTTGTTTTTTCTGTATTTTTTTTATGATATTCACAACCGTATCCCTTACCTTAAGTATTTTATTTTGTAATTGGTTTTCCAGTTATTATAGCACACTCCATCAGGGTAGTACAATTACCTGCCCGGGATAAATGATCTCATTGGCAGAAATTCCGTTTAATGCACAGATCTGTTCCATCGCCGCTACAGTGCCATAGCGGTTCAGACTGATCTGATACAAGGTGTCTCCCGGGCGGATCACATAAGTTTCTCCAGGATTTCCTGCAGCCGATGAAGTCTCTTCTGTTTTTTTCTCTTCTGTTTTATTATCTTTTTTTTGCGTTGCTTCTGAAACAGACTGTTTTTTTGAACTTCGAGGTTCCGGTGTTATTGAGATTTTTTCTCTTTTCTGCGTGGTTTCCGTCGGGACCGGAGTTCCCCGCACAGCTTCCTGCGTCTGTACCGGTTTTTGTGTCTGCACCGGTTTCTGCATCTGCACCGCCTTTGGCGAAACCGATACACTCCGCACCGGTTCTGTTACTGCAGGTGTTATCTGCACCACCGAAGCAGAAGCGGCGCGATAATCTTCCGGAACCTCTGTTTTTTCCTGCTGATTCCGATAAAAGCCCACTCCAGCCACAAGAACTGCCAGTGCCAAACACACCGTAGCCGCATAAGAAAAAACAGAAGTTTTCTCTTCTCCCCGTTCCTCCGGATTTTTACTGTCTATGATCTTTCTGAAATTTCTGACAGCCCTGTCCTCCACTTCCTCGGATGCCTCTCCGCCCTCTTTCTGGCTACGTTCGATCATATACGTCTGCATCTGAGAATTTTTCTCATAATAAATATAATACCCGCTCAGTTTTGCCATCATGCCGCCATCATAACGGAAAAAGGCATCCTCCCGTTCTCCAGGATCCATCAGCATCAGGATCTTTTCCCCTCCGAAATGTCTGAGATGTACTTTCACAAAAAGCTCCGTGATCTCCATTGCTATCTGAGGCTGTGCAAAAAACCATCCCACGATCTCCTGCTCCGGAAAATACTGATCCTTATCCTCCTGCAGTTTCTGCCAGAGTTTTTCCGAAAAGTCAATATGTTCTGCCGCAGCCTCCATGCCGTCTGCTGCAATGGCACCTTTTATAAAAATACAGGTCATATCTGCAGTCCATTGAATTTCACCTGTAAGTACCGCCACACTTCCCTGGCCTTCCGGCTTTTCATCTTCTGCCAGGCTGCAGAGAAATGTGTATACATAATCTTCTATATAAATCCTGTAATCTCCGTTCGCCAGCCCGATCTGCCTTACATTTCTAGGCATGGAAAACGATTCCTGTGCGGCTTCCTGTTCTGTTGTGTCCTCCTTATAAATGACTTCTATCATCTCATATCACTCCTTCTGTCCAAGCATAGCACAGTAAAAATGCGGATTTTAGCAGAATGTAAGAGTCTGTCCACAGAATTTAGCGACAGATTCCGCACCATGCATATTTTTCCTTTTTTCAGGATATGATAGAGTGAAAAAAGAATCGAGGTTTCTCATGGCTTTTTACATTGATGCCGGAAAAAGCAGTTCATCCGGCGAGATTGCTTATCTTCTGAAAAAATGCATTCTTCACTGTCCTAAAAAATGGACTGAGATCGTGTTTTTATGCATTGGCAGTGATCGTGTTACCGGAGATTGTTTAGGTCCATATATCGGACACCTTCTTCATCCTCATGAAACCGGACATATTTTTGTCTACGGCACTCTTTCCTGCCCGGTCCATGCCCTGAACTTGGAAAAAACTTCATCGCTTATCACAAGGCTTCATCCACACGCCCTCGTGATCGCCATAGACGCTTCTCTTGGACAAAAAAAACACCTGGGCTATGTGACCATTGGAAATGGTGCACTTTACCCAGGTGCTGGTGTTCAGAAAGATCTTCCACCTGTAGGGGACATCCATATCACCGGCATTGTAAATACTGCCGGAATCATGGAGCAGCTTACCCTTCAGACTACCCGGCTCTCCACCGTGGTAGCACTTGCAGATGTGATCGCCTGCGGGATCCTTAAGATACTTCCTGCAGAAACAGACTTATCCCCTGTTGATCTTGATTATGCGAACTCCTTGATCTGCTTATAGATACCCTCTGCATCGAGACCGTATTTATGAAGAAGTTCTAATGCCGGACCGGACTCACCGAATACATCATGGATTCCGATACGTTTAACCGGTACCGGTGCCTTCTCAGCCAGGCACTCGCATACAGCTCCGCCAAGACCGCCGATGATGGAATGCTCCTCAACAGTTACAACCTTGCCGGTTTCTTTGGCAGCTGCAACAACAAGGTCCTCATCCAGAGGCTTGATGGTATGGATATTAATCACTTTTGCATCGATTCCGTCTGCTGCAAGCTTCTCAGCTGCTTCAAGAGCCGGTGCAACGCAAAGTCCGTTTGCGATGATGGTAAGATCTTTTCCCTCGCGGAGAACGATGCCCTTACCAAGCTCAAATTTATAATCCGGTCTGTCATTGATAACCGGAACAGCAAGACGTCCGAATCTCATGTATACCGGTCCCTGATGCTCGTAAGCAGCAGCAACCATAGCTTTTGCTTCGATATCATCAGAAGGACTTGCAACGACCATGCCCGGAATCACTCTCATCAGGGCAAAATCCTCCAGGCACTGATGTGTGGCGCCATCTTCACCTACAGAAATACCGCCGTGAGTTGCTCCGATCTTTACATTCAGCTTCGGATATCCGATGGAGTTACGAACCTGCTCATAAGCACGTCCTGCTGCAAACATTGCAAAAGTACTTGCAAAGGGAACCTTACCTGTGGAAGCGATTCCTGCTGCAATACCCATCATGTTGCACTCTGCGATACCGCAGTCAATGTGACGCTCCGGGAATTCTTTTTTAAACATACCTGTCTGTGTAGCTGCAGCAAGGTCAGCGTCAAGAACGATAAGATCCTCGTGTTTTTTTCCTAATTCTATGAGGGCACTGCCGTAGCTTGCTCTCGTTGCGATTTTCTTTACTTCTGACATAATGCTTCACCTACCTTCTCCAGATCTTCCATTGCCTGTGCATACTGCTCGTCATTCGGAGCTTTTCCGTGCCAGCCTACTGCGTTCTCCATGTAGGAAACGCCTTTACCTTTTACTGTTTTCATGATGATAGCTGTCGGCATACCCTTTGTAGCTCTTGCCTCATCAAAAGCAGCCTTCAGCTGATCCATATCGTTGCCGTCCGCAACATTGATCACATGGAAATTGAAAGCTTCAAATTTCTTGTCGATCGGATACGGGGAGCATACATCTGCAATGTCACCATCGATCTGAAGTCCATTGTTATCTACGATCACAACCAGGTTGTCCAGTTTACGGAAGCCTGCGAACATAGCTGCCTCCCACACCTGGCCTTCCTCGATCTCACCATCACCCAGCAATGTATATACTCGATAGTCATCATTACTGAGTTTGGCAGAAAGAGCCATACCTGCTGCTGCAGAGATTCCCTGACCAAGAGAACCACTGGACATATCAACGCCCGGAATATGCTTCATATCCGGATGTCCCTGAAGATAGGAGCCCAGATGACGAAGTGTTTTCAGATCCTCTTTTGGAAAATATCCTCTCTCTGCAAGTACAGAATAGAGTCCCGGTGCTGTATGTCCTTTGGAAAGGACAAAACGGTCACGGTCTGCCTTCTTAGGATCCTTCGGATCGATGTTCATCTCTTCAAAATATAAATAGGTGAACACGTCTGCTGCAGAAAGGGATCCGCCCGGATGGCCGGCCTTTGCTGCATGGACTGCTGTTACGATATCCTTGCGGACTTCGTTGGCAACTTTCTGAAGTTCTAACTTATCCATGTTATTAATGTCTCCTTTTTAGTGCCCTGCTGTTCACAGGGAATTTGTATATAAAAGAGGTTTCGATCACTCACCGAATACTGCCTTGTAATCAGCCTGAAATTTAGCGATACCTGCATCTGTCAGCGGATGATGTGTCATCTGCTCAATTACCTTGAACGGTACCGTAGCGATATCTGCGCCTGCAAGTGCACATGCAGTTACATGCATTGGATGACGAACGCTTGCTGCGATGATCTCTGTCGGGATATCTGCAACTGCAAACATCTCAGCGATCTGCTGGATCAGCTCAACGCCATCTGTGGAGATGTCATCCAGTCTTCCAAGGAACGGAGATACATATGTAGCACCTGCTCTTGCTGCAAGAAGTGCCTGGTTAGCAGAAAAGATCAGAGTAACGTTTGTCTTGATCCCCTCAGAGGAAAGAACCTTAACTGCCTTCAGTCCCTCTGTTGTCATAGGAATCTTAACAACCATGTTCGGATGGATGGCTGCGATCTCACGTCCCTCACGGATCATTCCCTCTGCATCTGTTGTGGTAGCTTTAACCTCACCGCTGATCGGTCCGTCAACGATCGTTGTGATCTCTTTGATCACCTCGTTGAAGTCTCTTCCTTCTTTGGCGATCAGAGACGGGTTTGTTGTAACTCCACAGATAACTCCCATGTCATTTGCTTCTCTGATATCCTCTACTTTAGCTGTGTCGATAAAAAATTTCATTGTTTTTTCCTCCTGTTTACGTTCGTTCTTTTTCTTGATGATTCCATTATAACAAACTCATTGCGGGGGTCAAGGCACCTGTTTTTTATTAATAAATATTTTATTAATAAAATAACATTTTATTAATAGTGCCTGTCAATTTTTTCACCCAAAACAGCTTCTTTCCATTTTCCTCAATTCGAATATCGCCGTAATTATCGTAGCTAACAAGGTTTCTATTCAAATGTGTCATGGAAACTCTCTCTATATATTATTATTAATAATTTTTGCGCTATTATTTATTTTTCTGTTCATCAGACTGGTTTCTGTCCAGTCTTGCATACCCCGTCGTGCGGCGCGTGATCAGCTTCGGGGTATATTCGATATTATACAGGCTGGCAGGTCTTTCATCCAGGTAAAATTTATCATTCATGTCGATCTTACGGATGATGATGTCACAGGCATCTCTTCCCTTCAGCGCAACAAAATGATCAATGGTTGTCAGGGAGATCCTGCGAATGCCGGAATAAAAAATATTGTCGCACCCTATGACAGAAACATCCTTCGGAACGTGTATCCTCATTTCATGCAGCGCATCAATGGCGCCTATGGCCATCATGTCATTCTGTCCTGCGATAGCCGTAAATTTCTGTCCTTCCTGGAGAAGCTCCATAGTCAGCTCGTAGCCCATGGCATACTCGGAATCCATCCGCGGGATCTTTCTGTCATTGGACTCATCTGCCGCCTTGATGAGCACATGATCCTTTTTTCCCTCTTTTTCAAACTCGCGGACAAAACCCTCCACACGCTTGGAGCGCTGCCACTGCCGTCTGGTAAGTGGCGGCGTGATAAATGCCACATCCGTGTGCCCCAGATCAAGAAGATGTCTGGCCATCAGCCTTCCTACCACTGTGTTGTCCTGATTGATAGCATCTACCGTGGTTGTTTTTTCCTTGTTGCTGATGATGACCAGCGGTGTTTCTTTTGCAATCTTTTCTACCTGATGCTGGAAATCCGGATGAGGATTGCAGGTATAGATGATCCCTGCCGGCCGCATGGTCTGCATCATACGGAGATATTTTTCTTCCAGCCCCGCATCGCGCTGGGTGTTGCAGATAAATACCCCATATCCCTGCTCATTGGCCACAGCCTCGATCCCCTGAAGCAGCAGTACATAATAGGGACTGGTGAGTGTGGGGCAGAAAACAACGATCAGCTTTTCTTTTCTGTCAGCTTTGTGTTTCCGACGTCCGGGAAGCTCATAGCCAAGCTCTCTGGCCGCCTGCTCCACCCGCTCTACAGTTTCTCTCGAAAAAGAAACATTATATTTCCGGTTCAGCACCATGGATACCGTTGCCTGGGAAACTCCTGCGCGTGCTGCCACATCCGATGAGGTTGCTTTCTTTTTTGCCACCAGTCTCACCTCCTTTATAACCTGGGGAAATTTCCTGGCTGCTTATCACTTTTTGCAATCCCTCAGGGAATTTTTCACCTGATCCGGTTATAGTTCCACTCTTCCTTCCAGTGCCCGGAGAAGTGTCACCTCATCAATATACTCCAGATCACCGCCCACCGGAACTCCGCTGGCGATACGGCTTACTTTGATCCCGGTCGGTTTGATCAGCTTACTGATGTACATAGCTGTCGTTTCGCCTTCAAGACTGGAATTGGTTGCCACAATAACTTCCTTTACATCCCCCTGAAGGCGCTTCATCAGTTCCTTCAGTTTGATATCATCCGGCCCGATCCCAAGCATCGGGGAGATTGCACCATGAAGTACATGATATACACCGTCAAATTTACCTGTTTTCTCATATGCTGCCAGATCCCTGGTATTCTCAACCACCATGATCGTGCTGTGATCCCTTTTGGGATTGGCGCAGATCGGACAAAGCTCCTGATCTGTCAGCGTGTAACAGCACTTACAGTACTGAACATTCTGCCTTGCATCGGTAATGGAGGCGGTCAGCTGCTCCACCTGGTCCTTCGGCATATTCATGATATGAAATGCAAGACGCTGGGCAGATTTGGCTCCGATCCCCGGAAGATGGGAAAGCTGCTCAATAAGTTTATTGATATGGCTGCTGTAATATTCCATCAGAAAGGAAGACCTCCGCCAAGACCGCCAAGGCCGCCTGTGAGTTTGGACATCACTGCTGCTGACTCGGACTCAACCTGACGGAGCGCCTCATTTGTTGCTGCCGCGATCATGTCCTCAAGCATCTCGATATCATCCGGATCTACCGCTTCCTCGGAAAGTGTGACCTTTGTTATTTCACGTTTACCGGAAACTGTAACGGAAACAGCTCCGCCGCCTACTGTTGCTGTAAACTCTTTTTCCTCAAGAGCTTTCTGGTTTTCTTCCATCTGACGCTGCATTTTCTGCGCCTGTTTCATAAGATTATTCATGTTTCCCGGCATACCCATGCCAGGAAATCCACCTCTTTTTGCCATAATACTTTCCTCCTGTTTTTTGTTTACGGATTTATGACTCCTCATCCGGGTCTTCTTCCACTACGATATCCATGTGGATATTCTCCCGAAGTGCATCGTCTACTGTGATCTGCGCGAGATTGGTGTGCTGATGTTTGTTGGCTACCAGCATATGTATCTCCACGCTCTTGCCTGTCCGGGCAACAATAATGTCCTGAAGCTCTTTCTTCGCCTCCGGATTGTCTACATAATTCATCCCCAGAAAATCCTGGAATTCCACATAAAGGATGGGATCTCCTGTTTCTCCGTTATACTTGGGGACTGCACGCTGCAGGGACTGCTTGAAAAGTCCGGTAGTCTGACCCACGATGGCACGCCAGCCTGCCACGATCTTCTGAAGATCCTCAGGAGCTGCCTTCTGTGGTTTCTGCTGCTGTACCGTTGCTGTACCGGTCACTGCCGCCCCCGGTTCCCCGGCTCCACCGGCCTCGCTCTCCCGAACGATCACCTGCTGCACAGGCCGTTCCTCCATCTGTTTTTCCAGGACACGAAGCCTGTCAAGAACAGAGTCCAGATTTGTCTCCATGGCCGGTCTGCACAGCTTGATCAGTGCGATTTCCACCAATACACGCTTCTGGCTTGCAAAACGGATCTGATTGGACAGATCGGAAAAAATACGAATGTAACGCATCAGCGTCTCCACATCTGTCATCCCGCTCTCTTCCTTCAGAAGCTTCAGATTCTCAGAAGAAACATCAATGGCTTCCTCCGGATTTTCGGAAGTCTTCACAAGCAGAAGATTTCGCATATACCAGGTAAAATCTGATACAAACTGTCCCAGCTCCCGGCCGCCTGTGATCAGGTCCTCCAGCACATGGATGGAACCTGTCACATCGCCGGAAAGAACCTTTCGGAGAAGTCTGCTGAATACCTCTGTATCCACAGCTCCCAGAACATCCAGGACTTTATCATAAGTAAGCACCTGTCCCAGATAAAAGGAAATACACTGATCCAGAAGACTCAGGGCATCTCGCATGGACCCGTCGCCTTTTTTTGCCACATAGCGTACAGCCTTCTCCTCTGCTTCCACCCCTTCTGCTGTCAGAAGCTCGGAAAGTCTGGCAGCAATGGTATCAATGGATATCCGGTGAAAGTCATAGCGCTGACATCTGGACAGTATTGTGATCGGTATCTTGTGGGCCTCTGTAGTCGCCAAGATAAAAATAACATAAGAAGGCGGCTCCTCCAATGTTTTCAGAAGAGCATTAAATGCACCTGTTGAGAGCATATGCACCTCATCGATGATATAAACCTTGTATTTGCCCTCTGTTGGACGATAAGCCACTTCCTCACGGATCTCACGGATGTTATCAACACCGTTGTTGGAGGCTGCATCGATCTCGATCACATTCATGGCAGTTCCCGCCTGAATGGCCTTGCACATGGCACATTCATTGCAGGGGCTGCCATTTACAGGATGTTCACAGTTTACTGCCTTCGCCAGGATCTTTGCAACCGTAGTTTTTCCGGTACCACGCGTTCCGCAGAACAGGTATGCGTGTCCGATACGGTTCGCCTTGATCTGGTTGGTCAGTGTTGTCACAATATGGTCCTGTCCTTTTACATCGTCAAAATTGTCGGGACGAAATTTACGGTAAAGAGCAGTATAACTCATAAAACTCTCCTTCTCTTCGCCACAGTCGCCGCGGAAAGACTCCCGCGGCGGCCAGATGACTCATAATTCATTAATCGCCAAAACTGATTCCGATCTGTTTGGCTGCTTTTACAAGCTGATCCTTTGGAGATACCATCTTCAGCTTGCCTGCGCATTCAGCAAGAGGAACCCTCTTGATCTTGCCGTTGATGACACCGATCATAACACCGTATTCCTCATCCATGATCGCCTGCGCTGCACCGGCACCGATCCTTGTGGAAAGAACGCGGTCATATGCACATGGCTCTCCGCCTCGCTGCATATGTCCCGGAACTGTGATACGTACCTCACTTCCGGTCACCTGCTGGATCTGGTCTGCGATCTCATAGGATACAGACGGATATTTCTTCGCTCTTTCCGCAAGCTTTTCTTTGTATTTTTTCTTCGGAAGCTCTGCATCTTCTTTTGAGATAGCTCCCTCAGCTACTGCAAGAATGGTAAAACGCTTGCCTGCCTTGTTACGCTTCTGGATGGCTTCTACAACCTTATTGATATCATATGGGATCTCCGGGATCAGGATCACATCTGCTCCGCCTGCAACACCGGCATTCAGTGTAAGGCTTCCGACCTTATGTCCCATGATCTCAACAATAAATACACGTCCATGAGATGCAGCTGTTGTATGGATGCAGTCAATGGCATTTGTTGCGATCTCCAGAGCGCTCTGGAAGCCAAAGGTCATATCTGTACCCCAGATATCATTATCAATGGTCTTCGGAAGATGGATGATATTCAGGCCTTCCTCGCGGAGAAGATTGGCGGTTTTCTGCGTTCCGTTTCCGCCGAGGATCACAAGACAGTCAAGACAGAGCTTATAGTAAGTCTGTTTCATGGCCTCAACCTTGTCCAGTCCCTTCTCATCCGGAACCCGCATCAGTTTGAATGGCTGTCTGGATGTTCCGAGAATAGTTCCGCCCTGAGTCAGGATTCCGGAAAAGTCCCTGGCTGTAAGCATACGGTATTTCCCGTAGATCAGTCCCTTATATCCGTCATCAAATCCATAAACCTCAAGGTTCTCAACGCTGTTGCTCAGACCCTTTACAACGCCTCTCATGGTTGCGTTCAGTGCCTGACAGTCACCACCGCTTGTCAGCAGACCGATTCTTTTAATCATAGCGTCCTCCATTCTATGCCCTCTTATGTGCACATTTTATTTGTTGCTGTCTGCATATAAGACAGATATTCCACCTGACGTATTTCTGCAGAACAACTACTGTATCCTCTCTTTTCACAGAGTTTTACACAATATAATATTATAAAGCATTTTCAGGCAGTGTACAATAGCCAAAAAAGCACGAAAACAGCGAGTGTATTGATTGACTTTACCTGTATCTCATCGTAAAATAAAATTATCAGTAACTTTCGTATGTTTACAGAAAATTTTTACCAGGAAAGGAGCGTCCTATGAAAAAAATCCTCAAAAAACTATCCTGCGCTTTATTAGCCGCAGCCATGGTATGCGCCATGACTCCTCTCGCCGCCAGTGCAGCGATCAATTATTCCAAAACCCGGATCGTTTATATGCCCACATCCGGAAAGGACTTGGGATACGATGAGATCTCGATCAGCAATATTCCTGCTAAACAGAACATTCTCAAATCCAATGTTAAAGTGGTCAGCGGCGGTTCTGTGATCGCACTGGACTCCTTCGGTTCCAGCAGCTTCAAAAGTACCACGGAGGCTTTCCGCAAGGGTGCAAAACCGTACACTCACTCCGATCATTTCTACAATATCGGTTTTGCCGTTAAAAAGCCCGGAACTGGAAAGATTTCCTTCAAGGTCGGAAACAAAACCTATACTTCCACCATCAAGGTGCTTCGTTATGTCAACCCGTTGAAATCCGTCTCCATCACAGGTGTAAAAGGCAATCTTGCCGGAAAATTCAAAAGCTCCGGCCATAACGCCTTTCGTTACGCCAACAAGGCACAGAAGAATGCTGTCATGAAATGCACCGCTGCAAATGGCTGGAAGATCACAGGCGTTTCTTTCAACAACAACCGGACCCATACACAGTATAGTACCAATTACAACGCCCCTAACAGCGGGGCTTCTTCTTCCACGCTCCGTATCGGAAATCTTTCCGCGAAGCAGTCCGCCTATATCAGCTTCACCCTTCGCAACACCAAAAACGGGGCGGTACAGTACTGTACACTTAATATGAACTGATTTATTTCGGTCTGTACCTTGACAAATCCGGTTTCAGAGTCTATAATTAAATTCCGCGCAGCCGGGGAGATAGCGGTGCCCTGTACCTGCAATCCGCTACAGCAGGGGTGATGCCAATCTGAGGCTTGTATCTTGCAGAGCAGCCCTTTATAAGTGGCGTTGACGTCTGGGTCTTACGCAACAGGAATCTGTGAACCGTGTCAGGGCAGGAATGCAGCAGCACTAAGCAGAAGCTCTTGTGTGCCGTGAGGGTGCCTGGGCTGAGTTAACTGTAAAGGTAACGTCTGTGAGACCATTCCGAGGTGCGGCGCGCGTAAAAAAGGTTATAATATATGATCTCTATATAAACAGCATTCCCGCCGGGTCCGTCATTTATGACTGATCCGGCGGGATTTTTTGTGCTATTATTTTATTTACAATATCCGGCAACTACCTGATTAATCAGCTTGCCGTCTGCCTTTCCCTTCAGATCTCCCATAACTGCCTTCATGATCTGGCCTTTATTTCCTGTTGCCAGAACATCTGCAAATTTCTCCTCGATATAAGCCTTGATCTCTGCTTCATCCATCTGCTTCGGAGCATATTTCGCAATGATATCATATCTTGCCTGATACTCCTCTTTCAGATCTGTACGTTCTGCAGGGCAGGTGTCGATCTGCTCTTTTGCTGTTTTCAGCTCTTTCAGGATAACTTTGTCTACAAGCTCTCCTTTGATGTCATCACGGCATCCCTTATCAATGGCAGCTTTTTTTACTGCTGCGATCAGTGCGGAAACTGCTTCCTTTGTTACCTTATCTTTGGCCTTCATTGCTGCTACCATGTCTTTTCTTAAAGCTTCAAGTTCCATTTTTTGTTCCTCCATTTTCTGTCGTTCCTGTATCAACGACTTTCGTTTGACCTGAATGGATTTTCTGTCTGTAATAGTGAAATCCATTTATGATTTTATTTTGATATTTTCACAGGATTCTGTCAAGAGTAAATCTCCCGGGATTTTTCGTTCTGTTCCGCTCTCTCTGACTGTGTCTGCCCGGCAAGGCGCTCTGCTTCCTGCTTCTTCAGGATTTTTGCCTGCTTCTTTTTCTCCCGCAGTTCCCTGAAAAATGTGGAAAGCATTTCGGAGCATTCCTCTTCCAATATCCCTTCTGTGATCTTTACCTGATGATTAAAGCCTTCGATCTGAAGAAGATTCATCACAGATCCGGCACAGCCTGCTTTCGGGTTCATACAGCCGATCACCACCTCATCGATCCTGGATTGTACCAGTGCACCGGAACACATCTGACAAGGCTCCAGCGTTACATACATGGTGCATCCCTCCAGACGCCAGTCTCCCAGCTTTTTACTTGCCCTTCGGATAGCATTAAGCTCTGCATGGGATAAGGTATTTTTATCTGTATTGCGGCGATTGTAGCCTCTGGCTATGATCTTTCCCTCATGCACGATCACGCAGCCGATCGGCACTTCCTCCAATGCACGGGCCTTTTTTGCCTGGCGGATCGCCTCTTTCATAAAACGTTCCTGATCTGTCACGTTTTTACTCCTCCTGTAACTTCACATTCCGGAAAAAGCTCCGGGATCCTATCTTGTTCATACTAAGACTGCTCTCAGCCTTCTGTCCGTTCGATTATAGCTTTTCCGGTATTTCATGTCAATCTGCTGCAAAACAGATATTCGCACACAGCCAAAAACGCCACAGAAATTTCCACACTAATTTCTGCAGCGTTTTCTTATTGTATGACAGAAAAACGCAGACAACGGAAGCTCTCGCGAACTCCATTGTCTGCGTCAATGAATGCATTATATCTGCTTTTTTCCGGAAAGTCAAGCAGCCAGATTATTTGTGAAGTGACTCACCATTGGTAGCGATCACATCTTTATACCAATAGAAGGATTTTTTCTTATAACAGTTCAGTGTACCTGTTCCATCGTCGTTGCGGTCCACGTAGATGTAGCCGTAGCGTTTTTTCAGCTCTGCTGTAGATGCACTGACAAGGTCAATGCAGCCCCAGGAGGTGTAGCCCATAAATTATATGTTTTTTTCTTCCATGAGCAAGTCCCCATCTCTGCTTACTGCTTTTCGCAACTCCGCAGGAAACTTACTTGATTCGGTTAAAAAGGCTTGCAGCTTTTTTCGGGGGAGAGTATGCTTGTAGTATCATAAATAAGAGAAACAAGGGGATTTTCCTATGAAAATATGTGGCTTTAACAAAACAACCCTGCTGGATTATCCGGGAAGGGTAGCCTGTACCATATTCTTAGGCGGCTGCAACTTCCGCTGCCCATTCTGCCAGAATGGAGCTCTTGTCGTGGAGCCTGACACCCAGCCTGAATATTCCCAGGAGGAAATCCTGGCTTTTCTAAAAAAAAGAAAGGGGATTCTCGATGGCGTCTGTATTTCCGGCGGTGAACCCACACTTGCACCGGAGCTGCCGGAATTTCTCAGCAGGATCAGGGAGCTGGGCTATGATGTGAAGCTCGATACCAACGGTTCCCGCCCCTCCGTGGTAAAAAATCTCGCAGCAGCTGACCTGATCAACAAGGTTGCCATGGATATCAAGGCCTGTCCTTCCAACTATCATGTGCTTACCGGTGTACATGCTGATCTGGATGGGATCCGGGAAACTGCCGGATGGCTGCTGGACGGACACCTTGATTATGAATTTCGTACAACAGTTGTGAGGGAACTTCATTCCGAAAAAGATTTTCAGGAGATCAGCCGGTGGTTAAACGGTGCAAAAGCTTATTATCTCCAAGCTTACCGGGATTCCGACGGAGTTCTGATACCGGGATTCTCTGCCTGCTCCGAGGAAGAAATGAAAAACTACCGGGATATCCTGTCTCAGACGATCCCGGTAGTAGAAATTCGTGGTATGGAGCTGTGATCTGCAGATTTGCAAAACTGTTTGCTTATATGGATGCCAAAATTTTTCTGATCAGATGTTAATAAAACAGTACCAGTATCCTCCCTTTCCGCCTGGGATATGAATATCCGGACATTCCTTAAAGTAGGGAAAGCCAAACATATTGGCCATAAACCGTTCCTGCTGGCTGTATCCACCGGGTACTCCCAGTATGTACTGTCCCCGGGGATTTCTGCACAGCAGAAGATGGCCGAAATTCTGATATCCGTACATGACAAAACGGTTGCTGCAGAAGCAGCCGTTTTTTCTGCATAAGGCACTGCAGTCCGATGGTCTGATCTTGCGGCAGTCTGTGAAATAGCCGTCGTTAAAGGGATCATCACAGGGTATTCCCGGAAGTGGACGCGATGGCTCCGGTCGCGATGGTTTCGGCGGATGCGGTGACGGCTGGCCTGGCCGTGGTAGTTTCGGCGGATGCGGTGACGGCTGGCCTGGCCGTGGTAGTTCCGGCGGATGCGGTGATGGCTGGCCTGGTCGCGGTGGCTCCGGCGGATGCGGACCGGGAGCCTGATATGAATTTCCGGTTTCCGATGTCTTTAATACATCCTCCTGAATCTCCTCCACCGTCATGATCCTGTCTGACTCCTTCTGATTTTCCTGCACTTCTGGCAAGGTTCCATCTTTTTGATTTTCTTCTTCCTTTTCTTCCCGCTCTCTGCCTTTTTTCTCCGCCGCCTTCTGATATTCCGTTCCTGTTTTCTCCGTTTCCTTCCGAGGTTCCGTTTCTTTTTTCTTCCACTCGCGGAAATTCTCCGGCCGGATCGGCTGATCATCCCATTCCGTTCCCCAGAATCCGCCGGCATCGGAGATCAGAAGCAGTCCTCCAAGCTCCTGAAGACTTTTTCCCATGCCTCCAATATCCCCTGTATCCGTCTCCAGTGCGCACTCGATCCGTTCCCGCCCGGTAACACAGCTTCCGATCAAAATACCATCCATCAACCCTTCCTGCCGCACAAACCCATACACTCTGCACCGACTTCCAGGCTCCAGTCCAACGCAGCGCAGATGAACCTCCACACGGCATTTCCTATCTCTAGCCTCCACCCTCACATAACCGCTGCTGCCATCTTTTTTTCCTTTCCGATACTCGTACACATACGCAACAAAACGCTGATATCCAGCCAACGCACGTCCCTCCGGTATTTCGGTTTCGTTAATATATATGAAGATCGAGAGAAATCATTCCATCAACTGAAAAAAGCTCCAGGATGTACAAACATAAAAAAGAACCCCTCAACCAAGGGATTCTCAAGCTGTTAGTCGAAGCGACAGGATTTGAACCTGCGACCTCTGCGTCCCGAACGCAGCGCTCTACCAAACTGAGCCACGCTTCGTTATTCTGTTTCAGTTGTTTGTGTGTTGCTCAACTGCAAGAGCTATTATATTAGAGTTTCTGTACTTTGTCAATAGAAAAAATTAAAATTTTTCAAAAAAATCGAATTTTTTCTTTTTTCCTGCTTCGGGCGTGCATTTTTGCAGACCCGAAGCAGTTTTGGGAAAGGTTCTTTATAACATATCAAATATATTCAGGTGAAATATGTGCTTATTTCACTGTAACTGTTACCTTTTTTGTGATTCCGTTGCTGCTTACATAGATAACAGCTTTTCCTTTTTTCACACCTTTAACAACACCTTTGCTGCTTACAGTAGCAACTTTTGTATTGCTGCTTCTGTAGGTGATCTTTGCCTTTGAAGTAGCAGCTGCCTTGATGGCTGTTGTTTTCTTTGCTTTTACACTTACAGCTGTTTTGGATGTGATCTTCAGGCTGCCTTTTTTCACTGTGATCTTGCAGGTTGCTTTGTAGCTTCCGCATTTTACTGTAATTGTAGCTGTTCCTGCTTTTTTTGCTATTACTTTTCCGCCTGCGCTTACCACTGCAACGGATTTATTACTGCTTGTATAAGTAACTTTTCCGCTAACGCCTGTTTTTTTCACTGTGATCTGGCTTGTTCCACCCACAAATACAGTTTTCGCTGAAGCCGAAGCTTTTACAGACGGCTTCTTAACTGTAATTTTGCAGGTTGCTTTATAATTTCCGCATTTCGCTGTGATCACAGCTGTTCCTGCCGCCTTTGCAGTTACCTTTCCATTTGCGGCTACAGCTACAACAGATGGTTTACTGCTTGTATAGGTTACTTTTCCGGTAACACCTGCGGTCGTTGCTTTCAGCGTCACTATAGCCGGAGATCCTTTTACATAAAGCGTCTTCGCTGATGCATTCAGTTTTACAGATGGCGTTTTTACAGTAAGCTTGTACTGTGCAGTTTTTCCTGCTGCAGATGTTGCTGTGATCACGGCTGTTCCTGCTGCTTTTGCAGTTACTTTTCCGTTCTCGTCCACAGATGCAACCGTTTCATTATCGGAAGCGTATGTTACATCCTTGCAATTTTCGCCTGCTGCTTCAAGCTGTCTGGAGCTTCCGATATAAAGAACTCCTGAATTTTCTTTAAAAGCAATTGTTCCATACACCAGCTGAACAGAAACATCCGCGTGATCATCACTGGAGACTCTTACTGTATAGGTTTCATTTTCCGGTCTCGCCACAGTAGAATCCAAAGCAACCACTCCATCTGCGGCTACACCATCCTGTACAAGATATGTTGTCTGTGAATCATGTCCGACACCTGTTGTATAGAAAACAGATACCTTCGGATTTTTGTATTTATCAAGATTTGCAAGCTTTACATGGGTGCTGTCCGTAAATTCCGGAGAAACATCCATCTCTTCTGTTGCCTGCGGTTTGATATAAATACCATCTGCAAATTCATATACATACGCACCGTCTGACATAATATACGTGATCCTGTTTACGGTTTTTCCTTCAAGACCTGCATCTTTTGCAAACGCAGCCTTATATACCTTCACCCACATCTCGTTCATATGACGCATACCATATTTTCCGCCATCTGTTGTTTCCAGGATCATTCCCTGGATCCCGGAGTTAACTGCAAAACCAGCATCACTCTTTGTGTCGCGGAGATATTTTGTGCTGGTTTCTTTTACTTTGATCTCATAATCTCCCCAACGAGAAGATGTATTGAGTGTTGCCTCCGCATCTGTCACAGTTGCCTTTACATTAAATTTTGTAGCACTGTATGTTCCATCTGCATTCAATGTTTTATACTGCCCAGGCTCTACCGTCGGAGTACGTCCAAGGGTGATCCCTGCTGCTTCTATATATGCTCCGCTTTCCGGAAGTTCTCCCGCTTCTGAAAGGATCCGCGCCTCTACATACGTTTTTGCATCTGTAGCTACACTAACCTTTTTTACTCCTGCGATCTCATATCCATTTTCTGTCAGATTCTGAACATCTGCATTTCCGAAAGCAGTGCTTTTTCTGGTTGTGGCAGATGTAACGGAATCATATTTGCGGCTCGTTGCATCTCCCGCATAAAATTCCTCGTATGACAGAGATGCCGTACCGTAAAGTATTCCTGTCAGTGCCTGATGTCCATTTGCCGCCTTATAATAAATATCTGTTCCCGGGATCTGTGTATATCCATCCAACGCTCCCTTTACCCAGTAATAGGAAACATTGGAAACCGTGATCGGCTGGCCTGTCAGTGTGATATTTTTTGTCATATCCACATAATTGTCGCTTGAGATCATAACCGTGTAGATCTCATCCCCGGCCCTGGCTACACTGCTGTCAAAGGTTACCACCCCGTTCTCTGCCACTGCATGATCTACAACATATGTTGTCTTTTTACCATGACCACTTCCTGTTGTGTAGTATACGGAAACCTTAGGATTTTCATATTTGTCAAGGCCATCTACTTTAACCTGAGTTGTATTTTCTTTTACAAAAGCCGCCTGTACCTTCATTCCTGCTTCAGGCTGTTTTTTCACAAGAGGAGCTTTGTCTCCGAACTCATATACATAGGAACCGTCCGGAGTAATATAAGTCACCTTTGATATTTTTTCCCCGATAAGCCCGGATCCTGCTGAAAACGCAAGTTCGTAGGGCTGTACCCAGATTTCATAGGTATGACGAAGTCCTACCTTCTTGCCACTGGCAGTTTCAAGGATCACTCCCAGTGTATTTCCGCCTACAGCAAAATCACCCTGTCTGGAATTGCGGAGATATTTTGTGCCGGCTTCTTTTACCACCAGCATGTAATCACCCCAGATCGATGGTGCCTGAATCTGGGTGGATGCATCTGTGACCGTTGCTTTTACATCGAATTTTGTTGCACTATATGTTCCGTCTGTATTCAGAGTTTTATACTGTCCTGTTTCCTGTGACGGTGCTTCATTCAGCGTAATATCTGCTGCCTCTGTATAGACACCCTCTCTCGGAAGCTTGGAAGCAGCTTTCAGCGCCTGTGCATCTACATAGGTTTCCGCGTCCACTGCAACACTTACATTCTTCACACCCTGGATCTGATATCCGGAAGAAGTCACCTCTGTGCTGTCCTCATTAGCAAAAATCTGATTTTTACTCGTTGTTGCCGAAGTGATAGCGTCATAGCTCTCCTGAGTGGTATCCCCGGCATAAAATTCCGAATAACTTAAAGTTGTCGTTCCGTACAGTTTTCCGTTCAGAGCGGTCTGTCCATCTGCCACTTTTACATAAACGCCTGTTGTTCCTATCTGTGTATATCCCTCTGCCGGCTGCATGGACCAGAGATATTTCACTCCTGCAACAGTGATCTCAGAAGCATCCTGAAGAACCTCGCCTGCTTCTGCCATAAATGCTTCTCCATCACCGAATGCCTCTTCTGTATCCTCCTGGATCTGCGGTTCCTCTTCCTGTTGAATCTCTTCTGCTGAAATTTCTGCTACTTCTTCCTGAATAGCTTCTGCATCACTTTCTTCCGGCTCTTCCGACTGAATATCAGCTTCACCAACTTCCAGCTGGTCCTGGGAAACCGACTCCTGATCCTCGTTCTCTCCTTCTTCCTGTGCTGTCTCTCCTTGTGTTTCTTCTGACACGTCACTAAAAACTTCCGCCTCAGACGCCATTGCCGTTACCGGCACTCCTGACGCGATCACCGCTGAACTCAGAACGAGTGCAGCTGACTTCTTAAAAAGCTTCCACTTATGCATACCTGTCCTCCTCTTTGTCTTTTATATTACACGACTTTATACCAGATCATGACCTTACAGCTGCTCTGGTTAATTGAAATTTCTTCTGCAGAATATTCAACATATGTCAGTTTCCGCAGAAGTGCTCTGTCAAGCACACTTTAGTTTGTCCAAACTAACATATCGTCATTTTATCAATGCTTAAATTATTTGTCTATACATATCTGGCAAAAAAGCCTCGCGGTTATTGTTGTTTTTTTCTCAACTAAAAATTGTTTTCAAAATATTTATATTATTATCTGATATTTCAAATAAAAAAAGTATATATTCCAAGACATCATTTCAGGAAATGCAACAGCCATTGCCATTTCCTCCGGCATTCTCAGATCATATACTTTTTTATATTTCTATATTTTTGCTTTCTTTTATGCCCAGCGGCTCTTCTGTTCTTCGCAGATGCTGTTCCACTGGCAGTTTCCACAGATTTCCTTACGTTTATCCGTCGCAAGGATTTTTTCCTGGACTTTTTTTGTAAATTCGCTGAAGTGCAATGTCTGTCCGGCCTTCAGTCCACATTTTTCCAGCACGGCATTGTCATACTCTGCCACTTTATCTCCGGCTTCACAATGTCCGCCCAGATTATTCGGACAGGCAGAGCAGATCTCATCCGTATCCACATGAAGCCTTATTTTCTTTCCCTCCAGAAAAATCTTCAGCATCTCGGCCATATGTGCAGTAAAACCGTTACTGTAGCCTTCCCCCTTAAAATACGCCAGGCACATACCATGATGAGGGCGCAGAGGAATGACTATTTCCTCTGTGCCCTCATCAGAAGCATATGCCGCAGCACTGCTTTTATCTTGCATATTTACGTACCTTTCCTGATAAAACATAAGCCAGTGCGATCTTGATAAGATCCGGAATGATAAACGGGAACACACACCAGCCAAGAACTGCCATAAGGCCTACCGGACCTGTGCTTCTTGTGTAGGCAAACATAAACCATGCGGTTCCAAAGGCATAGCATACGATCAGTCCAACGATCATGGAAATGATCTGAACAACCGGCTTTCTGCCAAAAACGTGCTCAATTGCCCACATAACAAGTGCGGAAAAGATAAATCCAATGATATATCCACCTGCATTTCCGAGAAGAGCTCCAATGCCTCCGGAAAATCCTGCAAAAACCGGAACTCCTACTGCTCCAAGAAGAACGTAAACCAGAACTGCCAGAGTTCCTCTTTTTCCTCCAAGCACACCAACTGCCATAAATACTCCGAATGTCTGCAGAGTAAACGGTACCTGTGCCGGAATGGAAATCCATGAGCAAACTGCCATCACTACTGCAAAAACTGCACTGTAAACAAGATCATACGTCTTGCTTCTGCCTGCTGCCACTGTTGTCATAATAATCTGTATCCTTTCTTTCCTTTTCTGCTTTTCCTGTCGGAAGATCATTCCTGTCCTTTATAAATGATATCCGCTCTTTCGCTGTTAACAATTTAACACAGCAGGATTTGAATGTCAACTTAATTTTATTTTTTAAGTTTACATTTTACAATGCCGTTTACTACTATGTAAACCTGCCATTTACAAATGATATTGTCAATTTTCACTTTCAAATTCCCCTCTCTGATGCTATACTGAAACCAATGAGTTTTCAGCAAAAAGGGGGATTTTTCCACATGGATATACACGATATTCATAACATCAGCACCAACTGCACACGTACTGAATTTGTAGGGACCGCAGTCCTTGACACAATCGGACTCGTGATCTCCGGAGTTGATGATTCTCTGCTTAAAAAGATGAACGTAGGTACCCAATACCACTGTCTGGGGCTTTTCAGTTCCCGAACAGGCGCTGCCGGCCAGATCACAGCTATTGACGATGCAGTAAAAGCCACAAATACAGAAGTCCTTTCCATTGAACTTCCAAGAGACACCAAGGGCTGGGGTGGTCACGGAAACTATATCGTCCTTGGCGGAAATGATGTATCCGACGTGCGTCACGCCATTTCTCTGGCTCTGGAACTGACTAACAAATATGCAGGTGAGGTCTACATCAGCGAATCCGGCCACCTGGAGTTTGCTTTTTCCGCAAGTGCAGGTCCTGCTATCCATAAAGCCTTCGGCACACCTCTGGGTGAAGCATTTGGTTTCATGGCAGGTTCTCCGGCTGCTATCGGTCTTGTGATGGCAGATAATGCCGTGAAATCCGCAGCAGTATCCATTACACAATATATGACTCCGAATATCGGTACCAGTCATTCCAATGAAGTGATCATCGCCATCTCCGGTGATGCCAGTGCTGTAAAAGCTGCTGTACTGGAAGGCCGTCAGACAGGCCTTGAGCTTCTCATCGGTATGGGAACCTATCCGGAGATCCCGGGTACGCCGTATCTGTAAAATCTCCGGATTGCAGGAAATTTGTGAATTTCCACACACTACACTTCACGAAACACATATCTGCGTCATGTATACAAAAGCAGCGCTGCAAGGATCAGCATACGATCCTGCAGCGCTGTATTTCTCTTAAATATTCTCCTATGGATTTTTCCGGATCAGCCCACCTGATATACATCTGCAGACTGAAGTCCGAAGCTTAATGCCTCAGAATGGCTTCCACAATAGATATCCACATGTCCGTAAGGAGTTCCCAGATCCTCTACCGTATAAACAGTGCCGTTGATCAGAAGCTTGGTCCCAAACGGAACACCTGCCATAGCAACGGTACGTCCTGCTGTCGGAACTGTTCCGCTGGCGGTAAGATTGCCGGCTGTACCGCAGCACTGTGCACAGTTGCAGTATGCGGTCAGTGTAAAGTTTCCAAGATATGTTCCCTGACTGGAAGAACCGGAATCGGACGTATCCGCAGAGGCATCTTCCGTCTCCTCGGAAGCTGTCTCATCATTGGAAACCTCCTCAGAAACCTCCTCCTGGGAGCTGTCCTCGGAAACATCTTCGGAACTTCCGGACTGTACATCATCCGCTTCCTCTTCCTCCTCTACAACAATGTCTGTACTTGTAGAGCTACTGGAAGACTCGGTTGTATCCTCCTCCGGATCATAGCCATAATCATCGTCAGAATCAGCCTCTTCACTGTCCTCGTTATCCTGATCGGCTTCTTCCTGGGCTGCCGCTTCTGCTGCCTGTCTCTCAGCCTCTGCTGCCGCTTCAGCCTTAGCTTTCTCTTCTGCAGCCTTCTCCGCCTCTGCCTGCTGTACCAGAGCGGTAATACTGCTGTCTGCATTACTGATATCTGCCATCAGCTGCTGAGCCTCTTCCTGGCTGGCGCTGATCTGGTTTACATAAGAGTTAATATCATCGCTTGTGCTGGAAGCCATGGACTGCACTTCCTGCTGTTTAGCTGCACGCTCCGTCATCAGATCATCGATCTCTGCGGACTCCGTCTCAACCTTTTTCTCATTCTCCTGGATATTCTTCTGAAGACTCACATATTTATCCAGCATGTCTCTGTCGTATGTAGAAATCTGTATCGCATTCTCCGCGCGATTGAGGAATTCTGCAAGGCTTTCGGAAGAAAGCAGTGTCTCCAGTGCGGAAGTTCCGGCATTTTCATACATATATGCGATTCGAAGCTTCATGGATTCATACTGATCTGCAGAAGCTTTCTTTGCTTTTTTCAGTTCTTTTTTTACTTTATTTAATTCATCTTCCTTCTCAGCAGCCTGGATACTAAGCTCAGAAATGCTGTTGGTAAGATCCTCATACTGTGCGTTTAAATCAGCCAGATAGCTCTCCAGCTCCTGCTTCTTGCTCTCCAGTGTGCCGATGCTGCTCTGTACCTGCGCAAGACCCTCCTCAGCGGCCTGTTTCTCCGCCTGTGCCTCTGCGATCGCAGCGTCTGTACCTGATGCATATACGGTGCTTCCCATGGAAAGGGTCAGCATACCTGTAAGCAGTAATGTGAAAACTTTTCTATTCTTCATATAAACACCTTTCGTCCTTTCATGGATTCTAGTATAACACATTTTTCATAAAAAGCAATAATTTTATTTTATTTCTGTAACAAATACGTAATAATTTAAATTTTTATGAACTGAAAAGCGTTTTTTTGTTTTCCGGAGCATAAAAAAACTGCCCTCTCACAGATTTATCTGTAAAACGGCAGTTTTTATTCTATGCTGTTTCAATCCAAAGATCATCAGCTACGAGAATACTTCTCTGATGTAATCCCCCCTGAAGCTACTTCTCTTACTCCGCAGCCTCCATAAGAACCTCATTCTCAGCTTCCTCAGCCATTACTTCCTGATACTTGTCCAGGATGATCGTCTGGATCTGCTCTCTTGTTGCTGAATTGATCGGATGTGCGATGTCACGATATTCACCGTCGCTTGCCTTACGGCTTGGCATTGCGATGAACAGCCCCTTCTCACCTTCGATCACCTTGATGTCATGTACCACAAACTCATCATCTATTGTGACAGACACAACGGCCTTCATTTTCCCTTCTTTTGCTACCTTCCTCACACGTACATCTGTAATATTCATTGCTACTTGCCCCTTTCATTTCGCTAACCGTATCTGCGGAAAACTGATCTTCCGCATTTATAATACGTAGCGTTCGTTTTTCTCTACGACGATCTTCACTTCTCCTTCTTCGCCGCAGTAATATGAATTCGCCCGGATGGTATCCCGGCTCTCAACAATGCAATTCTCAATATGCGTATTATCTCCAAGATATACGTCATTAAGGATCACAGAGTTTTTGATCACACAGTTATTTCCTACAAATACATCACGGAACAGAACAGAATTCTCCACGGTTCCGTTGATGATACATCCGCTGGACACCAGACTGTTCTTCACAGTTGCACCCGGATTGTACTTAGCAGGAGGTACATCTGCGATCTTGGTTTTGATCGCCGGCTCCTGTTTGAAGAAATAGTTCCGGATCTCCGGTTTCAGGAAATCCATATTTGTCTGATAATAAGCCTCTGCAGTAGAGATATTATTCCAGTAGTTATCGATCTTATATCCGTAAATCCTCTTCAGATTTTTGTAACGGATAAGAATATCATTTACAAAATCATGCCTTCCTTCCTGGGCAGCACGCTCGATCAGTTCGATCAGCTGCCTTCTTCGGATGACATAGATACCAGTAGATACCGTATTATAGGAGGAAACGATCGGTTTCTCCTCAAATTCCTCGATCCGACAGTCCTCATTCATGCGAAGAACACCAAATCTCTCAACCTGGCTCTGATCCTTGCATGTAGTACATACAACGGTAACATCTGCCCGCTTTGCGATATGATACTCCAGGACTTTATTGTAATCCAGCTTGTAGATTCCATCGCCGGAAGCGATCACCGCATAGGGTTCATGACTGTTCTTTAAAAAGCTCAGGTTCTGATAGATCGCATCTGCAGTACCCTGATACCATAAGCTGTTATCTCTGGTAATGGTTGGAGTAAAGACATAAAGTCCTCCCTGTTTTCTTCCGAAATCCCACCATTTGGATGAACTTAAATGCTCATTAAGGGAACGGGCATTATACTGTGTCAGCACAGCAACCTTCTGGATATGTGAATTTGCCATGTTGCTGAGGGCAAAGTCGATCGCGCGGTAACTTCCTGCAATAGGCATTGCCGCGATTGCTCTTTTGTTTGATAATTCTCTCATGCGGTTATTATTACCGCCTGCCAAAATAATACCTATCGCTCTCATTCTTTCCCACCGTCCTTTGCTGCAATTACCTGGCCGGCTGCCAGTTCTCCGTCAGGGTAGTCTTCTTTTGTTGTAACACCGGCGATAGCGGTATTCTTACCGATTTTGACACTGTCCGGAATCACGCTGTTTTCGCCGATAGCCACAAGTCCAAAGGAATATACAGCCGGTTTCAGAACATTCGGTACCTCCTCGCCGCATCCGATCACAACATTATTTCCGATGACAACATCTTCTGCCACGATGGCTTTATCCATAACAACGTTCTCACCAACTGCTGTATTCTTCATGATAATAGAATCACGGATCACACTGCCCTTGCCGATGATAACATTCGGACCGATCACTGAATTATGTACTTCACCATAGATTTCTGTTCCCTCACCGATGATACACTTGTCCACAACTGCATCTGCGGAAATATACTGTGGCGGGATCACATCTCCCTTGGTGTAGATCCTCCAGAATTCCTCATAAAGATTAAACTCCGGAATGATATCGATCAGCTCCATATTTGCTTCCCAGTAAGAACCAAGAGTTCCTACATCTTTCCAGTAGCCGTTGTACTCATAAGCAAAAAGGCGCTGCCCCTTCTCTTTACAGTACGGAAGGATATGTTTACCGAAGTCACAGCCATTCTGATCCTTCAGGGCGATCAGTGCTTCCTTCAGAACCGGCCATGAGAAAATATAGATACCCATGGATGCAAGATTGCTGCTTGGATGCTCCGGCTTCTCCTCAAACTCAGTAATACGGCTGCTCTCATCAGTAACCATAATACCAAAACGGCTGGCTTCCTCAATGGGAACCGGCATACACGCGATCGTAATATCTGCCTTGTTCGCCTTGTGGAAATCCAGCATCACTTCGTAATCCATCTTATAGATATGGTCACCGGAAAGGATCAGTACATAATCCGGGTTATACTGCTCCATATAAGCCAGATTCTGATAGATCGCATTGGCAGTTCCTGTGTACCATTCACTGCTTGTGCTCTTCTCATACGGAGGAAGGACTGTGACACCGCCTTCATTGCGGTCAAGATCCCACGGAATACCGATACCGATATGTGTATTCAGGCGGAGAGGCTGGTACTGTGTCAGCACACCCACCGTGTCAATTCCCGAGTTAATACAATTGCTCAGTGGAAAATCGATGATACGATATTTACCACCAAAAGCGACTGCCGGCTTTGCAACCTTTTCTGTCAAAACTCCTAACCTGCTGCCTTGCCCACCGGCCAAGAGCATGGCAATCATCTCTTTCTTAATCATGCGATCACCTCTTGTATGTTATGATTATTCCATTATAGCATACTTCACTGTATTAGTGAACATTTTTTACAATTATTTTAGCTGTATTTTACTTTTTTTATCGCTATTGTATATTATAAATTGGTAAGACTCATCATTTTTTTCATTTCTCTGGTAATTTTCAACATTTTTCGATGTTATTTTCTGGTTACTTTTATATTCCGGAAAAAACCGCTTTTTTAGCCAAAAGAACCACTTTTCAATTGTTTCTGTTGGCGTTATAATAAAACAGACAAAAGAGCTACGAAAATAACATATATATAAGGAGATTATTATGTATCAGATAGACTTTCATAAACCGCTCCATATTCATTTCATCGGGATCGGAGGCATCAGCATGAGCGGCCTTGCCGAGATCCTTCTGGAAGAAAATTTCCGGATTTCCGGTTCCGATGCCAAATCCAGCCCGCTGACCCGCACACTGGAAGAACGTGGCGCTGTGATCTATTACGGACAGCGCGCTTCCAACATCAAGGATGATGTAGATGTGGTTGTCTATACAGCAGCGATCCACCCGGACAACCCGGAATTTGCCTGTGCGAAAGAAAAAGGGCTTCCAATGCTCACCCGCGCAGAGCTTCTGGGACAGATCATGCGGAACTACGATACACCGATCGCAATTTCCGGAACCCACGGAAAAACCACTACTACTTCCATGGTTTCCCATATCCTTCTTGAGGGTGAATGTGATCCTACCATCAGTGTTGGCGGAATCCTTCCTGCTATCCACGGAAACATCCGCGTTGGAAATTCTGAGACCTTTATCACAGAGGCATGCGAATACACCAACAGCTTTTTAAGCTTCTTCCCTAAGATCAGTGTGATCCTGAACATGGATGCCGATCATCTGGATTTCTTCAAGGACATCGATGACATCCGCCATTCCTTCCGGAAATTTGCAGAGCTTCTCCCTGCTGACGGCACTCTGATCATCAACGCCGACACACCGGAGTATGAGACGATCACCCGGGAGCTTCCATGCAATGTTCTTACCTATGGTCTGGAGCACGATGCCGATTACACCGCAGCAGACATTACCTGGGATAAATACGGACATCCTTCCTTCTCCGTTCTCTTCCGTGGCAAAAAGATCGGCAGCTATTATCTGCGTGTACCGGGTATCCACAACGTATCCAATGCACTGGCCGCCATTGCCGTAGGACGCCTTCTGGACCTTCCGGATGATGTGATCGTCAAAGGTCTCGGAAGCTTTACCGGTACAGACCGTCGTTTCCAGTATAAAGGTGAGATCGGCGGTATTACCATCATTGATGATTACGCGCATCATCCAACCGAGATCGAGGCAACCCTTCATGCTGCAAAGAATTATCCGCATCAGAAGGTATGGTGTGTATTCCAGCCTCATACCTACACACGTACCAAAGCTCTTCTTCCGGAATTTGCAAAAGCGCTGACTCTGGCCGATCATGTTGTACTGGCTGATATTTATGCCGCACGTGAAACAGACAATCTTGGTATTTCTTCCCAGGATCTCCAGAAACAGATCCAGGAACTTGGAACCCCCTGCGAATATTTCCCGACTTTTGATGAGATCGAGAGCTTCCTCTTAAAAAGTTGTGCACATGGTGATTTGTTGATAACTATGGGCGCCGGAGACGTTGTAAATATTGGAGAACACCTTCTCGGAAAATAATTATCCACATTATCCACATGCTTATGCACATTTCAGACGTGCCTGGCATGTGGATTTTTTTGTGTATAACCTACTTGACATAATTCAACAGCCAAATTCAACAAATACCGCATTTTTCTTACAAAATTAAGGTTTTTGTTAGTTGCTAATAATGTTATCCTCGAAGTTTTCCACACTATCCACATTTTCCACATGGAAATTGGTGCACAACTTCTGTGAAAATAGACTATTCTCAAGTAAAAGCGGTTGTGCTATAATCCTTTTTAGCATGGCGGACTTCGGGATATCACCTGAAATATCTGCTGTATTTTAGAAAGGGAGCTGCTGATCATGAGCCTGATTTCACTTCAGAATTCCTCTGAACTGGAGGTAACGATTCTTTCCAATCGCTTTATTGACAATTTCATGCCTCGTGCCAACGGGGAGTTCGTAAAGGTATATATCTACCTTCTCCGGATGGTATCTGCCGCTCCTTCTTCTTTCAGCCTGGAGCATATGGCAGACAGCCTTTTCTGCACGGAAAGAGATATTTCCCGTGCGCTGAAATACTGGGAAGGTGAGAAACTGATCGCATTAACCTATACTGCAGATCAGAAGCTTTCCGGGATCACTTTGCTGGAACCCTTTGCGGATACCGGTCAGAGAGAGAGCAGCGCTTCCGTGGATACTTTCACCGGTTCCGGCAATTCTGCTTCCGTTTCCGGGAACACGGATCCGGGAGTCCCAAGCTCCGCTGATTACATTCTCAGTCTCACTCCTGACCGGATCAGAGAACTTAAGCAAAACGAAGAGATCAGTCAGCTTCTCTATATCACAGAGCAGTATCTGACCAAAACACTGACGCCTACAGAAATGCAGAAGATCCTTTTTTTCTATGATGAACTCCATATGTCTGCGGATCTCATCGAATATCTGGTGGAATACTGTGTTTCCAGAGGCCGCAAGAGTATGCGTTATATTGAAACTGTTGCACTCGCCTGGGCAAAAGACGGCATCACCACCGTCGAGATGGCCCGGGATGCCAGCTCCCGTTTTTCCAAGGATTATTACACGATCCTGAAGGCTATGGGGATCAGCGGCCGCAATCCTGTTGATAACGAGATCACTTACATTGATACCTGGCGCAAGACCTACGGTTTTGATCTGGAGCTGATCCAGGAAGCCTGCAGCCGTACTGTCCTTTCCACCGGACAGCCCAGTTTCCAATATGCAGATAAGATCCTCTCCGGCTGGAAAAAGAAAAACGTACATACGCTGGAGGATATCCGGCTTCTGGATGCCGCACACAAAAAACGCCAGCTTGAGAAATCCGTTTCCAGGAAGAAGCAGCCCCAGACTCAGCCTCAGAATAGCAACCGCTTCAATAATTTCCACCAGCGTGATTATGATTTTGCGGAATATGAGAAACGTCTTTTAAATAATCAGTAACAGAACCTGGAAGGAGCGCTTTATGCCTTTACAGAATTTTCAATATGATACTATAATGAGAGAATACAGCCGCCGGCAGGCACAGAACCACCGTATTCTGGAGGAGCACACAGCCGAAGCCTACGGAAAGATTCCCCGTCTGAAAGAGATCGATGATGAGGTGGCAACTTTAAGTGCTGACAAAGTCCGTCGCCTTTTAAACGGCGAAGAAAAGGGAACTTCGGATCTGAAGGCAGCCATCCAGGAGCTTTCCGATGAACGGATCACCCTTCTTGTTGCAAACGGCTTTCCCGGAGACTATCTGGAGATGCCTTACACCTGCCCTGACTGTCAGGATACCGGCTATATCGGCAGCCGAAAATGCACCTGTTTTAAAAAAGCTGAGATCGAACTGCTTTATGCACAGTCCAATCTGAATGAAATTCTCGAAAAAGAGAATTTTGACAGCTTTTCATTTGACTATTATTCTGCTACAATAAAAAACGAAGCCACGGGACTGTCTGCCCTGGAAACAGCCAGACGGGCCTATGACACTGCACAGCGCTTTGTGCAGAACTTCGACCATAAATTTGAAAACCTGTTTTTATATGGTGATACCGGTGTGGGAAAAACCTTTCTTTCACACTGCATCGCCCGAGAGCTTCTCAGATCCACCCACTGTGTCCTGTACTTTTCCGCCTACGATCTTTTTGATATGATGGCTGCGAATTCTTTTTCCCGAAAAGATACCGGCACAGACGAGGAACTGATCTATGACTGTGATCTTCTGATCATTGATGACCTGGGAACGGAGCTTACCAACAGTTTCGTATCTTCACAGCTTTTTCTCTGTCTCAATGAGCGGATCATGCGCAGGAAATCCACGATCATTTCCACGAATCTGACGCTCAAAAATTTCTCGGATACCTATTCCGAGAGAACATTTTCCCGAATTGCCAGCAACTATCAGATGATATCGTTGATCGGGAAGGACATCCGTATACAGAAAATATTTTTAGGAGGAAATTAAAATGGCACAGGTAAATACAAAAGATTTTTCCACACTCCCGGTAGGAAGACTTGGACTGATTCCCCTTCAGAGCTGCAGCTCATTAGGCGCGAAGGTGAATGACTGGCTGGTCAAATGGCGTGCCGAAAGACAGTATCCTGGAATGGACTCCTTTGCATTCGAGGGATACAAGCGCGATTCTTACATTATTGACGCCAAGACTCCACGTTTCGGCTCCGGTGAGGGTAAATGCACCATCAACGAATCTGTCCGCGGTGATGATATCTACGTAATGGTAGATGTGACAAATTACAGCTTATCCTATCCGATCGGACCTTACACGAATCTTATGTCCCCGGATGATCATTTCCAGGATATGAAGCGTGTTATCGCCGCTGTAGGCGGAAAAGCCCGCAGAGTCAACGTGATCATGCCATATCTCTATGAGAGTCGCCAGGACAAACGTGTCGGAAGAGAGTCTCTTGACTGTGCCAATGCACTTCATGAGCTGATCGATATGGGTGTTGAGAATATCATCACCTTTGATGCACATGATTCCCGTGTACAGAATGCGACTCCTCTTCATGGTTTTGAGACTGTACAGCCATCCTACCAGTTCATCAAGGCTCTTCTTAATAATGAAAAGGGACTTCATATCGACAAGGATCATTTCATGACGATCAGCCCGGACGAAGGAAGCATGAACCGTGCGATCTATCTCGCCAATGTCCTCGGTGTTGATATGGGTATGTACTATAAACGTCTGGATTACTCAAGATATGTAAACGGCCGTCATCCGATCGCAGCATATGAATTCCTCGGACCAAAGATCGAGGGCAAGGATATGATCCTGATCGATGATATGATCTCCTCCGGTGATACGATCATTAAGATCGCGTCTCTCCTGAAAGAGAAAGGAGCAGGCAGAGTTTACATCTGCTCTACCTTCGGATTCTTTACCGATGGTCTTGATAAATTTGACGATGCTTACAAGAAGGGCTACTTCGACAAGCTCCTTACTACTAACCTGGTTTATCAGTCACCGGAGCTTCTTGAGAAGCCATACTACATCAGCTGCGATATGAGCAAATATATTGCTCTGATCATTGATACGCTGAACCATGATACCTCTGTCAGCCACCTTCTGAATCCGGTAGACAGAATCAAACGCTGCGTAACAAATTACATGAGCCAGCATGAGAAATAAATAAATCATAACGCACGCAAAGCGGCTGCACCTTCTGAGAACGATATAACAGTCTCTCAGAAAGCGCAGCCGCTTTATATTTCTGTAACAGACGGATATCCATGATCCGCATCTGCTATCTGCTTTGCTTTTGATCTTTATGCTGAAATCTTCCTGCAAAAGCTCACATAGGAAGCTTCTGATAGGGAATCCTCTCTTTATCCAGGATCTCCATTTCTCTTTTATGGCAGGTACTTATGATCACTTGTCTGTTTTCTTTATGCAGCCACCTGAGAGCCGCTGCAAGACGTTCTTCATCATACATGCCAAATACATCATCCAGGATCACAGGGAACGGTTCCTCTTTGCAGAAAAGCTCTCCTGCTGCCATACGAAGGGCAAAATAGATCTGCTCCAGTGTCCCGCGGCTCAGTCTCTCAATGGATACGATACGCTCCCCTGTGTTCACAGACATATGCAGTGCCTCATCCATCAGAACCTCCTGGTATCTGCCACCGGTGATCTCACTTAATATCTCAGATGTACGTTTTTTCAGACGGACCCCTACCTGATCCGTAATGTTTCCGGAAAGTGCCTCAATCGTCTCCATAGCCATATTCAGCGCCTGGATCTCCGTTTCCTCCGGAGTGATCACTTCTGTGTTTTCTTCACATTCCGTCAACTCTGCCTGCAGGTTCTCCAGCGCTGTATGCTTCTCTTCGTAGTCACTGTCCAGACTGTTCCGGTTCCAGGTCAGCTCCTCATGTCTGGAATGCCAGCGCTCTCTCTGACGTTCTCTCTTATTCAGCTCCCTGCTGAGCCGTATGCGAAAAAACAATGCCGCTACAGAAATCGCCGCAGTTGCCACGCCTGCCAGAACACTGAAAATGACCTGCCCGGAAAAAGCTGCCAGGCAGCCGGTACCGACAATCCCACCAAGCAGCACAACTGCCAGAACTGCATCTGTCAGCTCCCGTCTTCTTTTTACACGATCGATCCGAAGCTCAAGAAGATCCTCTGTACTCCGTTCTCTGGTCCCTATGTTCATCCCGTCCTGCTGCTGCATGATCCGATCACGCTTCTCATCCAGTTCACGGATCTCTCTGCGGATATATTCCATGTTTGCGGAAATCTTTTCTTTTTCCTTTTCCAGCTCCTTTTTTCGCCGGGCCGCTTCTGTCAGATATCCTTTTCTGGACATTTTCAGCATCTGCATGGCTCGTCCCATGTCAATGGAACTGTCACCGGTTCCCTGATAGCTGGCCATGTAATTCTGCAGTTCACGTACGAGATCTTTTCCTGTAACGCTTTTCAGCTGTGCCACAGACACCGTATTATCATAAACTGCCTCACTTACATTTCCCAGAATAGTCCCAAGAGCTCCCTGTTCCGCATCCACAAGACTGCCATCATCTTCACAGAGAAGCTCTCCCAACTTCTTTTCTTTATAAAAATTCCTGGTAAGACGATACTTCTTCCCCTTGCTTGTGAACCACATGATCCCACCATATTCTGCCGGATTTTCCCATGGTTCATATTTTGTATATGTATCGTTCAGAGCAGCCTTTCCCCGCAGTCTGCGAACGCCGTAAAACATGGAGCGGATAAATGTATGTGTGGTAGTTTTTCCACTCTCATTTTCACCGTAAAGTACGTTGATCCCAGGTGAAAGCTCCATATCCTTGTCCCGGATCTTCCCGAAATTTTTTATTTTTAAACGTCTGATAACCATCTTATGCTATCCTCCTGTGCTGCCCCTTTATCGCCGGCTGCCTGTCTCAAGCAATGCCTGAAGCCCATAATACAGCGCCTTTTTTTCCACGGTATCCATACCCTCTTTGGCCAGAAAATAGCCGATATAATCACCGATCAGAGTACCGCTGTAGCGTTTGTAGAGCTCACCAAGATCATACGCCGGCCAGGATTCATCCACAACATCGGTAACATTTCCGAGACTTTTCAGTTTCTCAGGGATCAGAAGAAGATCCGGCGAACGCATTCCCTGAAGAACGATCCTGTAGATATTCCTTCCTCCTCTGCGGAAAATCTGGGATT
Organism: Blautia sp. aa_0143; assembly: GCF_004167315.1. Taxonomy (NCBI): domain Bacteria; kingdom Bacillati; phylum Bacillota; class Clostridia; order Lachnospirales; family Lachnospiraceae; genus Blautia; species Blautia sp. aa_0143. Next base: position 32,383 of record NZ_RCXU01000022.1, on the reverse strand, counting down.
TTACCGCTTCTTCCAGAGATATCTGTGTAGTTTCCTCGTGAACTGTCATTACCAGCTGCTGATAGGAACGACAGGCAAAGGGAACGAACTCTGTACGGATCCTTCCGTTGATCAGTCGTCCCTCCATATATCCATGTTCCCCTGTATCATTCCTGTCAATGGGCTCCAGAGCCCCGGAAAAGGCCGCCTGGTCACGGATCAGGATCTGCGGCTTGTGGATATGCCCTAACGCTACATAATCGAAGCCTGACGCCGCCAGAGCTGCTGCACTGAGAGGAATATGCTTCTCATCGCCGCCATGAGCCAGCAGAATATGGATTCCTTCTTTCTGGACAGGGACAGCCTGATCATAAAGTCCGTCTTTTATTTCCCGGTCATAGTAACTCAGTCCATATACATAGACATCAAGCCTGGGATCTTTAACGCAGGTCAGTTCCCTGCTCCTGAAAAATATAACATTGGAATTCCACTCAAACGTATTATAAAAAGAATCTCTGCTTATAAAATCATGATTTCCTGCCATCAGATACACTCTGGTATCCGGGATGGTGGAAAACAGATAATTTACTTCCTTAAGCTCTCTCATAAGAGGCTGGCGGTGGAACAGATCTCCGGATATAAATAGCAAATCCACCGGATCTTCGCGGATGCCCGCAATAACCCGGCGGAAAGTGCTCCAGATTTCTTCCTCCCGCTCTTTGCTCCACGGGCAGCCCCTGTCGGGAACTGCGCCCAGATGCACGTCTGCAAGATGAATAAATCTCATAATGTTCTCCCTTGTGTGTCAGTCACACATATCAATACCTGTTGCCAATTTCTCCCTGCTGTTCTCTGATCTCAGGAGCACAGAACGTCCTGCTGTGCAAAAGTGTTCTGATCAAAGATCGCAGTTCTTTACAGTTCTCGGGAATGGGATCACGTCACGGATGTTGCCCATACCTGTAAGGTACATGACACATCTCTCAAATCCAAGACCAAAGCCGGAATGACGTGTGGAACCATATTTACGAAGATCCAGATAGAAATCGTAATCCTCCGGTTTCAGACCCAGCTCATCCATACGTGTTCTCAGCTTGTCGTAGTCATCCTCTCTCTGGCTTCCTCCGATGATCTCTCCGATTCCCGGCACCAGACAGTCCATAGCCGCAACTGTCTTTCCATCCTCGTTGAGTTTCATGTAGAATGCCTTGATCTCCTTCGGATAATCTGTAACAAATACCGGTCTCTTGTAGACCTGCTCTGTCAGATAGCGCTCATGCTCTGTCTGAAGATCACATCCCCAGAATACCTTGTAATCAAATTTGTCATTGTTCTTCTCAAGGATCTCAACAGCCTCTGTATAGGTCACATGCGCAAATTCAGAATTAAGCACATGGTTCAGTCTGTCAAGAAGCCCCTTGTCAATGAAGGAATTGAAGAAGTTCATTTCCTCCGGTGCATTCTCAAAGACATAACGGATCACGTATTTCAGCATAGCCTCTGCAAGCTCCATAGCGTCCTGAAGGTCTGCAAACGCACACTCAGGCTCGATCATCCAGAACTCAGCTGCATGACGGGTAGTGTTGGAATTCTCAGCACGGAAGGTCGGTCCGAATGTGTAGATATTGCGGAATGCCTGTGCATAAGTCTCTCCGTTCAGCTGTCCGCTTACGGTAAGGTTTGTCTCCTTTCCGAAGAAATCCTGTGAATAATCAACACTTCCATCCTCTGTCAGTGGAATATTCTTCGGATCCAGTGTTGTTACCTGAAACATCTCTCCTGCACCTTCACAGTCACTTCCTGTGATCAGCGGTGTATGCACATAGACAAAGCCTCTCTCCTGGAAAAATTTATGGATCGCATATGCACAGAGAGAACGTACACGGAATACAGCCTGAAAAGTATTTGTTCTCGGTCTTAAATGTGTCATGGTCCTTAAGTATTCAAGACTGTGTCTCTTCTTCTGAAGTGGATAATCCGGTGCGGAAGCTCCCTCTACAGATATCTCTGTTGCCTGGATCTCAAATGGCTGCTTCGCCTGAGGGGTAGCTACCAGCGTTCCCTTAACAATGATGGCTGCTCCAACGTTCAGCTTGGAAACCTCTGCGAAATTCTCCATGTTATCATGATATACGATCTGAAGAGTTTCAAAAAAGCTTCCATCATGAAGTACGATGAATCCAAACGCCTTGGAATCACGAACACTTCGTACCCATCCACCTACGGTGATCTCTTTGTCGAGATACTGTTCACGGTTTCTGTAAATCTCTTTCACTGTTGTCAGTTTCATAATCTATACCTCATTCCTCATATTCAGGATCACACGTCCCTGCGGACCTCCAAACGTCCGTATCGAATTAAGTATAGACTATTCTCATGGTTCGTGCAAGGAGTAATTGCCCTGTCGGACAGAAAAATAGCGGGCCGCCGGACAGAAAAATCCCGCCTGGCGGAATGTCTCCGGCAGACGGGATTTTTCTGTCTGTTATACCATTAATAATAAGATGCGTTGATACTTCCTGTGTTGAGATAAGTAATGCAGTAATAGTAGATCCTCTTGAATGTCTTTGTTGTGTAGTGAAGTCCATCATCACTGTCAGCGTCTGTGCCATTGTAGGAAGCATTGGTCCCGTAGCCTTTTTTCATAAGTACGCTGTACATATCGATGTACTTGTAATCCAGAGAAAGACCGGAACGGATCTTGCTGTTGAATTCTCTTACCTGTGCCTCTGTACGGGCGCCTCTTCCTGCTTTTGTGATCATGGTACTGTTGATCGGGTTTACAGACATATAAAAGAGTTTACAGTTCTTACTTTTCAATGTGGATGCGATACTGGTCATATAGCTGACATAATTGCCTGCATTTCCCAGGTCATTGACACCCAGATTAAAGATAACGGCGATCGGTTTGGAACCTTCTGTTTTGTCGATCTCTTCTATAAGCTGTGCATATCCTGTATCTCGGAACCAGCTCAAGCCCTTTCCTGGGTTTGCAACAAAAGAAACCCCATTTGTTACAGAACTGCTCATCTGTTTTTTCAGTGTCGCCTGTATTCCTGCAGTACGGGAATCTCCCACAAAAATAACCTTACTGTACATCATACCGATCGCCGGATGAGCCATCTCATCGGAGCTGATATCCTTCTCCAGTGCACGGTTAAATACTGTCGCATACAGATTGGTGTTTTTGTTGATCCGCAGAAGTTCGCCGGCTTCATAATCCGGATCTGTGGAAGAACCGGTCCGTCTGGTCTTAGACCAGCCCATAAACGTATAACCTGTCGCATTGGATACAGATGGGAGCTTAAGGTAACCGCCCTTTCCAAGTGTTACTGTCTTCCATACGGTTCCGTTTGCCTTGCGGAGATTTACTTTTACTGACTGCATCTGTACGGAATAGTATCTGATATTACCGGAGATTTTAATCTTCGTTCCTACTTTTTTTGCAGTAGATGCCTTGCCGTTCTTTGCTATTGACCAGCCAAGATTTACATATCCCGATCTGGATGGAACTGCAGGCAATGTGTAATATGTACCCTCTTCTACTTTTTTCTGCAGCTTCTTATATGCGGAATTGGTGCTTCCATTTCCAAGATAGAAGTTTACGGTATAGTATCTGCTCTTTCTGCGGACCGCATACAGAGTCATATCTTTTCTGACCTTTACGCGGGCACCTGCTTTATATACTACCTTACTGCTCCCCTTCCGTGTGGTCCATCCGAGATTCTGATATCCCACAGCCTTGGGTACTGCCGGAAGCTTGATCGTAGTATTTAATGTCACGTTCCGTGTCAGTGCGGTATACGTCTTACTTTTGCTGGTACCTGAATTATTATTGAACTTAACGGTATAAACAAGCTTCGCCGCCGACACCTTATGCGATGCAGCCGGCACAAAGATCAGTGCAGCTGCCACAAGTGCCAGCAAAAGCCATTTTATCCGAAAGGCCTTTCCGGTTTTTTCCCTGTTTTTCATATAAACAAACTCCTCCTGAAATACATATCCATCCCCGGGTGCCTCCGTACTTTTTTACAGAGTATTGATAAATCTCATAAATGCATCCCTGCCCTCTGGTGTGCATTTATAAACACCGGCATCCTCCAGTACATGAACAAATACATTGCCCACTTCCCTGCGAAGGACTTCCTGGATATTATCTTTATCAAGTTTCTCATATTTTGGCAGAAATTCTGCAACCCATGCAGCATGTTTCTCGATTTTCTCATTGGAAGCGATGTCCCTGCCGCTTAAAATGTATTCTTCAAGAAGCTCCAGCTCTTCTTTCAGACGTGCCGGAAGAACAGCGAGTCCCATAACTTCGATAAGACCGATATTCTCTTTCTTGATATGATGATAGCATGCATGCGGATGATAAACCCCCAGCGGATGCTCCTCTGTTGTGATATTGTTACGTAATGTCAGATCCAGTTCAAAGGTATCTCCCACTTTACGTGCGATCGGTGTGATGGTGTTATGCGGCTCTCCGTCTGTTTCTGCAAAGATAAATGCAGCCTCATCCGTATATCCTCTCCAGCCTGCCAGTACATGTGTTGCCAGATCGATCAGTCTCGTCTCGTCTTTACTGCGGATACGCAGTACGGAAAGAGGCCATTTTACAATGCCGGCTTCCACATCTTCGTATCCCGGGATCGTCACATGCTTTTCAATCTCTGCCTTCGCCATGGCAAAGGTATAATGCCCGCCCTGGAAATGATCGTGGCTGAGGATAGAACCTCCTACGATTGGAAGATCCGCATTGGAGCCAAGGAAATAATGTGGGAACAGCTTTACAAAATCAAACAGCTTGATAAATGTATTTCTCTCGATCTTCATCGGAGTATGCTGACTGTTAAATACGATACAATGTTCATTGTAGTAAACATATGGAGAGTACTGGAAGCCCCATGGACTGTCATTGATGGTAATCGGGATGATCCTGTGGTTCTCCCTTGCCGGATGATTGACTCTTCCTGCATAGCCTTCATTTTCCGGACAAAGCAGACATTTTGGATAGCTGCTGGATTTTACCAGCTTGGCAGCTGCGATAGCCTTTGGGTCTTTTTCCGGCTTGGACAGGTTGATCGTGATATCGATCTTGCCATATTCGCTGTCTACTGTCCATTTCTGATCTTTTTTTACGCGATAACGTCTGATATAGTTACTGTCCTGACTCAGCTTATAAAAATAATCTGTGGCTTTTTCCGGATCTTCTTTATAAGCATCCCAGAATTCTCTCTGCACCTGGGCAGGACGCGGCATCAGACAGTTCATCAGTTTTGTATCAAAGAGATCTCTGTACACAATACTGTCCTCGATGATGCCCCTCTTTACAGCCTCATCAAGAAGTTCGTTCAAAGTCTCCTCAAGATTGATTTTAGCATACTCTGTCTCCGGTTCTGTATATTCGCTTTCCCCAAAGGCATCCAGAAGAAGATTGGTTGCATAAATTCTTTCGCATTCTGGAGTAATACCACTCTCCACCCCATACTGTACCAGTTTTTTAATACTTTCACTTAACATTGATTTTTCCCCTTTCCTGTCGCGCTTTTCCCGGAAAACAGGAACTTTTTTCCTGTTTTCCGATTTATGCCAAACGGGAACTCCCGTCTTGCCATCCTGCTGTAACCCCATGGCCTTCATCCGGCCTGCTCTGTAAGCATCACTCTATGACGTTTTCTATATAGGTGAGAAATACATTTCCGGCACTCTCAAACAGCGCTGTACTGTCATTCATTCCATACGGGCTGATCTGCCCTGTTGCCGGATCATAAAGATAGGTATTATATTCATCATAGCCTACGATCACCACACTGGAATTTTCTCCTGTCTTGGCGATCACCGGTCTCTGGGCACTGACCTCATAAAGAACATTGTCAAGAGTGCAGCCGGTCAGATCGATCACCGTTCCCATATCACCAAGGCTATCCTGAAGTTCTTTTTTCTTCCAGTTGGCTGTACGTATACTTTCCGGTACATCCTCTATATTCATCTGGAGCTTTGTTTTTTTGTTTCCACGTTCCCAGACATACTGCTGCGCACGGTTAAGTACCACTCCAGTCTGCGCATCCGCGCGTTTCACAGCTGCAGCCGGATCGGTATAGATACGGTCAAGAGAACCATATGCATAAACATAATAAAGTTCTCCCTGTGGAACGGTAGTATCCAATGTTACCGATGAGTCTTCAGTACTCTCGATCTTGGAACAAACAAGCAGCGGACTGTCTGTCTCCGGTTTCTGAGTCATGGTCAGGCGGATCAGCGTTCCTGCACGGTTTGTAGTGATCAATGCTACATCTATCTGGCTTCCGGATGCTTTTTTGTTATTCATGATATTGTCCTTTTTCTGGACTGTATAAGCATTCCCCGATTTTGCAGAAAGTTCAAACTCCATCATGGTACTGCCAACCGTTACGTTGGTGATATAAAGGCCATCCTGACGATACTCTTTTTTCACCTTTCCTTTAAAGCTTTCAATGCGGAATGTACTGATTCCCTCTGTTTCATGTCCGTTGGCATCCGTAAGAATATCTTCATCGGAAAGGATCCCATATACCAGATCTTCATTCATAAATCCCAGAGCTCTCAGATTTTTTCCGCTTTCCGGCGAAATATCTCTTGTTTTCAGAGAATCAAATTCAATTTCCCGGATCTTCCCTGCATCATCTCCGGATTCGATCAGCCATGCTGCATGTGCCTTGGTATCTGACACAACAAAATGGTTCTGTTTGATTCCTTCTTCCAGAACCTGTGAGGTTCCTGTCTCAATATCTACCTGATACAGCTTCTGTGCAAACAGCAGAAACAGCTGATTGTTTTTGTTTACATAAGTGAGTGTTCCAAGATCTTCCTTCAGGAACTCGTAGGATTCTGTACTTGGTATGAATACTTTTTCTTCCACCACATTACGGTCGCTGTTGTAGTGATAAACACAGACACCGCTGTATCCCTCGTGAACACCACGGTTCATGTAACCGTACAATACAAAGTCCACATCCCCGTTATCTGCCACTCGGATGATCTTGATATCATGTTCGTTGCGCACATATCTGGAATCGTTATCTTCCTCTTTGCGGAAGCTGAAGATCCTTGTGATCTTTCCGCTGGACGGTGCATAAGACCAGAGATCCCCATCCTGCTCAAAAGCAACGATCTTTCCACTGCTGTCTGAAGCATAGGTGACATTCTTGTCACGGACACCCAGAAGCAGGCCTGCATCGGAAACTACCTTCTGAGACGGATCAAATACCTTCGTTGCAGAACGTTTAAAATCCAGCAGCATGATCCTTGTTTCTGTATAACGCATACGGTAAAATTCCGTAACATCATAAATTTCGGTTTTACCCTCATCATCCTGTGCGGAAACCTGATAATCCAGCGTGATACTTGCAGTCGTTTCATTGATATCATCGATCAGCGGAACTCCTTCCATGTAGAGCTTCGGAGAAAGGGATCCCCAGCTGATATTGGAAAGTCCAGAACTGATGGAAATATTATTGTAATTCGTTCCGCCGGAAATATCCTCCGCTTCCAGATATCCGGTCAGCGTATCTGCCTGTTCCTTGTCCAGACACTTTGTGGAAAAATCCTTGACAAACTGAAGATACGCTTCTGTATTCAACTGGGTTCTGGAAACCACTCTTGTATAGTAGTAGACTTCCCCCTCACTGGTATCCAGCGTGATCTGCATGGAATACTCCTGGTTCATGCGAAGGTCACTGCCGATCTCAATCTCTGTACTTAAACAGCCGTTGTCCTCTTTCGTGAGATTCTTGATCTTACGGTTCTCCATAACCTTGCTTCCGTCTGAAGTCCGTACCTCATAAGCAAGCCCTGTTACTGTATCAGCATATGGGTTGATCTCAAAAGACACTTTTTTGGTCGTATCCAGCGGAGTAATACTTCCTCTCATGAAATCGGTCTGCATCTGCTGTCTGTATCCATACATCTTATTTGCCTGGGTACTTCCGATCTTTACCATAACCTCTGGAAGTGTGGCATCGTTCATATCTGAGCGGTTATCTGTAGACTGACTGTTCATCAGAAATGAGGTCCCGGCTACTACTGCCACAAAGATCACCAGCAGTATCGCTCCCTTACGTAGGATCTTCATCATGTCATTCTCCCTTCTGTGAGGCTGACTCTTCCGGATAAAGAAGCCTATCCAGGGTAGGAGCCACATGAAGAGCCTTCATGGTATCCGAAAAACTGTCCCTGCTCTTTTTCTTTCCGGTTTTTACTGCGCGGATCAGAATATTCTTTGGTGTATGTTCCATATCGATAAATTCAAGAAGCTGGGTTTCATATCCTTTGCTTTCCAGAAGCTCAGCACGAAGACCATCTGTGATCAGAGCTGCCATTCTTTCCTTCAGGATCCCATAACGCATAACAGGCTGGAGCATTTCGTTTCGGATCTGACGATTCAGTTCATGCTGACAGCATGGAACAGACAGGATCACCTGAGCCCCCCATTCCACTGCCTTGGCCAGAGCGAAATCTGTTGCTGTATCGCAGGCATGAAGTGTCACCACCATGTCCACAGAAGAAACGCCTTCGTACCCTGCAATATCTCCCTGGTAAAAATGCAGCTTGTCATAACCATAAGATCTGGCCAATTCACTGCAATGCCGTATCACATCTTCCTTAAGATTCAGCCCTATGATGTTTACATCAAAACCCTCCAGTTCTCTGAGATAATAATACATAGCAAAAGTAAGATAGGATTTTCCGCAGCCAAAATCCAGGATCGTGATCTCTCTGTCTTTAGGAAGCTTCGGAAGGATATCCCTGATAAACTCCAGAAAGCGATTGATCTGTCTGAACTTGTCATATCTGGAAGCAACGATCTTTCCATCCTTTGTCATAACTCCCAGATCCACCAGAAACGGAGCTGCCGTTCCCTCTCTGAGAATGTACTGTTTCACCCGGTTATGAGGAGCGATCTTTATCTTCTCATTCTGTGCAGGCCCGTGTTGTTTTGTTTTGATGGTTGCTTTCCCTTTCTTGCTGATAAGGATACTTCCATCCTGACTGCGTCCGGTTGCCTGAAGCTGACGAAATTCCTCCATGGCATGCTCCAGATAAGCGATCATCTCTTCCCTGGTAAAATTCTTATGATAAACCTTCGTCCCTTCTGTCATGGACGCCTGGTAAAAAATCTGACCCTTCAGCTCCACAGGACGAAGCTTCACCTTGGAAGGTCCCTCGCCAGTCCTGCGGCCACTGACAACAGCCTGTATCAGCTGTTCATTAATCTGTTCTTCTAAAAATTCCCTTATTGTTTTCATCATACTTCCATTATATTCACTTTTTGTTTTATTGTATATGGACAGATGTTGTGCGAACCAGTTTTGGTCGCTTCTGCCAGTATCACTGTATCGTTCATGGGTAAACCGCCATTTTAATACTCAGTGCGGAAACATTTTCTGCACCTTCTCCTCCTGCATCTTCGTCTGGAAATCTCCTGATACACCAGCACTTCGATCAGATCATCCAGGAACCCTCCTGGAATCTCCTGTACACTGGTATCTCCTTCCATCTGTCCTTTCACCTGGTGACAGATGTGATAGAGCATGAAACGATCCGGATATTCATCATACAGCCGGCTTCCCTCATAATCCAAAAGCTGACACTGTGCTTCCGCTTTTTCCTGGATCCTTCGGGCTGTATCCGGATAGTATGATCTCATCAGATCAAATTCCTTTTCCTGTTCTCTCTCTTCATTATAAAAACCAGGACTTCCCTGTGTAGCATAAAACGGATAAAAATCTGGATAGATCATAACTCTTCTGCTGTCCTCTCTCTGCTATCTCTTACAGTATATGCAGAAGAAAAATGACGGTTCCCTCCAAAGTTCCGATCAGGCCATCCGTTTCAGCATTCCCTGGGTCAGACGTACGCTGTGCTCAATTGCAAGCTTTTCAAAAGCCGGATAATCCATGTTTGCACTATTATCTGCTTTATCTGAGATAGCACGGATGATCAGGAATGGAATCCCGTTAAGAGCTGCTGCCTGTCCGATCGCTGCGCCCTCCATCTCAACAGCATAGGCGCTGAATTCCTTTACAATATTATCTTTTACACCCTGATCACATACAAACTGATCTCCGGAAGCAATTCTTCCTTCAAAAACCCTGATCTCCGGATTTACTTCCTCGCATACATCATGTGCGATCTTACGAAGGCACTCATCTGCCTGGAAGGAAAACTCTTTCATCTGCGGGATCTGTCCCTTCGGATATCCGAATCCGGTTGCATCCATATCATGATGAAGAACATCTGTGGAAAGTACGATATCTCCAATATTGATATCATTGTTAAGGCTTCCTGCGATACCGGTATTGATCACCGCTTCCACCTGAAAGAGATCTGCCAGGATCTGGGTGCACATGCCGGCATTTACCTTACCGATCCCGGACTGTACCACAACTACCTTCTTTCCTTCCAGAACACCCTCATAAAAATCCATTCCGGCTCTGGTAGTAATGGATACATTCTCCATAACCTCTTTCAGTCTTGCTACTTCCTGTTCCATTGCTCCTATGATTCCAACACATTTCATGATCTGTAAATCCTCTCTTTCAATATGATATCCCGCTGAATTTCACAGTTTTTTCCGTTCAGCAGTATCTTTTTCTTTTTCTACATTGTTCATTATAACAAATTTTATTTTTTATGGAAACTTTTTTTGAGAGATGCTATAATCGATAAATAAACAGAACAGGAGGTAACCAGAATGGTTTATAAGACAAAAGGCGTCTGTGCTCAGGGAATTGAGTTCGAGATCGACGATAATAAAAAAGTTCACAATATCAAGTTTACAGGCGGATGTTCCGGAAACACACAGGGTGTTGCACAACTTGCAGAGGGAATGGATGCAGATGAAGTGATCTCCCGTCTGGAAGGCATCCGCTGCGGATTCAAACCAACTTCATGTCCGGATCAGCTTGCAAAAGCCATCCGCCAGGCATTGAACGAAGGCTGATCTCACATAATCTTATTTTGTATATCGGATTTATCATCACCCTGCGAAAAATTTCCGCAGGGTGATTTTATGATGATTTGACAAAATAATTGTTTCAATGTTATCTTTGTTATCCGGTTAAATATCTGTTCTGTCCCACTTGTCACACAGTGACTGGATATCTCTTGCAAAACGATCCAGATCTTTATTGGGGCAGCCTTCATTCTTCCGGATCACGGACATCAGGCGACGTCCCATAGCCAGCAGCTTCTCATATGCACGAGCAGCCTTGGTTGTTTTCGGCGAAGCAGTTGCCTTTACGATCCGAACACCGACAGCCTCATGGATACACCGGTTCTCCAGAAGATCATATTCAGTTCCACTAAAGGGTGCTGTTGCATCATACCCAAGCTCTTCTTTAAGCCTCTGGGCAAAAATCTCCGTCACCGTATCATCACCATGCGTAACAAATACGTGTTTTGGTCTCGTCTCAAAGGCTTTCGCCCATTCTATAAGTCCGTTTACATCAGCATGACCGCTGATTCCCGACATTTTGCATATTTCAGCAGCTACCTGCACAGTCTCACCAAACAACTTCATCTCCACAGCACCTTCCAATAATGCCCGTCCCGGAGTTCCGATAGCCTGGTATCCAACAAAAAGAATGGTATTTCTGGGATTCCACAGATTGTGTTTCAGATGATGTTTGATACGACCAGCATCACACATACCGCTGGCGGAAATGATCACCTTGCAGTCCTCATCAAAATTGATAGCTCTGGAATCATCGGTAGTAACGGAGGTCTTCAATCCCTGGAAGGATAACGGATTGATACCTTTATTCAAAAGATCCATTGCTTCCTCATCATAGCAGGTATATGCATTCTCACTGAAAATCGTAGTTGCCTCATTGGCAAGGGGACTGTCTACATATACCGTAAAACCATCATGGCCGTGAACCAGTCCCTGTTCTTTGATCTGTCGGATAAAATACAGCATTTCCTGAGTACGGCCTACTGCAAAGGACGGGATCACCAAACTGCCGCCTCTGTCAAAGGTCCTCTGGATGATCTCTGCCAGTATTGCCGGATAATCCGGACGTTCTCCATGACTGCGGTCTCCGTAGGTAGATTCCATCACAACATAATCTGCCTCTCGGATATATACCGGATCTCTGATCAGCGGCTGATTGATATTTCCGATATCGCCGGAAAAAACGATCTTTTCTGTTTTGTCCTCTTCCGTCATCCAGACTTCAATACTGCTGGAGCCAAGAAGATGTCCTGCATCCACAAATCTTACTTCGATTCCCTCTGCCGGTTTGATGATCTTATCATATGGACATCTGACGAAGTTCCGGAGCACACCCATGGCATCTTCCATAGTGTACGCAGGAATAAATTCCGGTTTTCCTTCTCTCCGCCCCTTTCGGTTTCTCCACTCAGCCTCGAACATCTGGATATGTGCGCTGTCACGAAGCATGATATCGCAGAGATTACAAGTTGCCTCTGTCGCATAGATCGGCCCCTGATAGCCTTTTGCATACAAGGCCGGAAGATTTCCGGAATGATCCATGTGTGCATGTGTCAGAAGCACAAAATCCAGATCACCCGGAGCCACCGGAAGCTCCTTATTCTCATAATAATCCGGTCCCTGCTCCATTCCATAATCCACCAGAAACTTCCGTCCTGCCGCTTCCAGATAATAACAGCTTCCAGTCACCTCATGCGTAGCACCGATAAATGTTATCTTCATGCACAAGCCCCCTTTTCCGTCCCACGTTCTGAAATTTCCATATCAAAAAAAGCCTGAAGGATCTCTCTGTGATATCCGATCGTCCAGAAACGCTGTGATATACAATTCCAAGAAGAAATAATCGACTTTTTGTTTATTAACGGTTTGTTATTGTATTTATTATACACGAAATATATGTTTTTTGACAGTCTTTTTGTGAAATATGTTTCTTTTTTTAAGGGGATTTTTTTAGGTTTTTTGATATTATTCAGAATTTTTAGGCATTCCCCAGCGAAGGTAATGTAAAGTTTACTGGATTTTTTTATTTTTTGGGGTGTGACATCGCTGGGGATGTGAGAGTTGATTTGTTATTTTACTAAAACACCGCTGGTTAATGTTGTAGTTGATTCCTTGCTTCCATCTTTTGCTGCATGATATCCTCGTACGCGATAATAATAACCGCTCGGAACGATAACTGTCAGTCCCTTATTTAAATGATCTACATTGTTTGCTGTATAACTCCAACTTTTATAAGTAGAATATGTACCTTTTACTTTCCGTTCCAAATATATCTCCAAATATACTTTATCACAAACATGATGACACTGTGTTATTCCTGAAACAGCCACCTTATTGCTAGCCATTTTTTTCACAGAAGTTGTTCCAAAATTTAAATTGTTGCCTCTTAACATACTGTATGTAGTATCTTCAGCATAATCCGCATCTGTATCCGTATCCACTGAAAAATCATCTGATAAATTCTCTGCCATTACAGGTGACGCAAACAATATGCTGCAACAGCATACTAATAATAAATTTCGCACAATTCTTTTCATTTTCTCTTTCATATAGTGCCTTTCCACCTTTAAACTTCCATTACAATATATATACGAGTTAAGAAATAAATTATCTCGTCAAAATCTTATGTTTTTTATCATTTTTAAAAATTCTTCTTTTTCCATCTTTCCACTTATCTCATAAAAAGCGGTATTATCCTTCCAATAAGCAACATAATTTTCTTTTTTATCCTGATTATCTTTTATTTTTTTTATTTCAATTACAATATTTTCATCTTTCCACTTAAGTGTTTCTAATGTTTCTCCATCTAAATTATAATCACTATTTTTACTGCCATCACTATGATCATTAATATATAATGTTATAATTACATTTTTATAATCATACTCTATCAAAGCATTGCCAATATCCGTGTTAATTTCATAGCTTTTAAATTTAAGTCCAACTGGTCTGTACATAAATTGGGGAATTGTATTTAAATTTAATTTATTTTTCACTTCATCTAACGCCATCTGCTCATCCTTCTGCGCTCTCTCATTTTCTTCATCATTTTCAATTGAAATACTCGTATCATCCCCAGCCCAATACCTCACAGAATCAATAAAATAACTCCTGTTCGCCTGGCTGGTCATGCTTGCGGCGAAGATACCGGCTGAGCATACAAGTACTGCTGCCGCTACGCGAGCTGTTTTATGACTTTTCTTTTCGGGCAGATAAACGATTTTTACATTCTCTTTATGATCATCAGTTTTAATACTGTCAGTTTCGTCTTCTTTGTAAACACCATCTGCTTTCAGTTTTTCTACAAGCCTCTGATAAGCAGCCTTTGCCTCCTCTTCTGTTTCTCCATCATCAGGAATCACTCCATCTGGAAACAGGATTTTTTCCATCTCTTCGGTTTCTTTTTCATATTCTTCTGCCAACCATTTTTTCAGTTCGGCATCCCTGAAATTTTCCATTATTTTTCTCCTGTAATCCTATCTTTCCTTGACAATTCCTCCGTTAGAGTTCATATTTAATGATAGTATATGACTATTCAGGAGGAATCCAAATGAAACACATCGTACTTACCGGCGGTGGTACTGCCGGACATGTAACTCCAAATATTGCCCTGATTCCAAAGCTCAGGGAGCTTGGTTATAAGATTTCCTACATCGGTTCCTACGAAGGAATCGAAAAAAAACTGATCGAAGAACTTGGAATCCCATATTATGGAATCTCATCCGGAAAGCTGAGACGTTACTTCGATCTCAAAAACTTCTCTGACCCGTTTCGTGTACTGAAGGGATTCAGCCAGGCCAGAAAGATTCTGAAAGAGCTGAAACCGGACGTTGTTTTTTCTAAAGGCGGTTTCGTTACGGTTCCCGTTGTGATCGCGGCCAAACGTTTAAAAATCCCCGCATTGATCCACGAGTCCGACATGACTCCAGGTCTTGCCAATAAACTCTGTCTCTCTTCTGCATCCAGAATCTGCTGTAATTTTCCTGAGACAGTCGCCAATCTTCCAGCTGACAAAGCAGTTCTTACAGGAACTCCGATCCGCCAGGAACTTCTTTCCGGAAATGCGGAAAACGGTCGTAAATTCTGTGGTTTCACTGCTGACAAACCGGTACTTATGGTTATCGGTGGTAGTCTGGGAGCTGCTTCTGTCAATGATAATGTCCGCAAGATCCTCCCTGAACTTCTGAAGGAATTCCAGGTTGTCCATCTCTGCGGAAAGGGAAAAACCGATAAATCTCTCAACGGTACTGCCGGATACGTCCAGTATGAATATATCCAGGACGAGCTTCCGGATCTGTTTGCCATGGCTGATATCGTGATCTCCCGCGCAGGCGCTAACGCGATCTGTGAGATCCGCGAGCTTCATAAGCCAAATCTTCTGATCCCGCTTTCTGCCAAAGCCAGTCGTGGTGACCAGATCCTTAACGCACGATCCTTTGAACGCCAGGGCTTCAGTAAAGTGCTGGAAGAAGAGGAGATCACAGAAGAAAAGCTTCTGGAAACCATCCGCCAGCTCTATACCGATCGTCAGAAATATACAGATGCTATGGCAGGAAACGGCCAGGTAGATTCCATCAGTAAGATCACTGATCTTATTGAAGAATGCGCCAGAGCCTGACTATATTTCCACAACAGCCATATGAAAACTCTGCCACTCCCTTCCGGGCTGGCAGGGTTTTCTTTTATTCGTATACTTTGCGAAATTCTTCCTGCAGCCAGCGCTTCGCTTTATATATCCTGTTATTGACACCACTTTTCGTCAGACCATATTCTTCTGCAACTGTTTCAACGGAAATCTCCAGATATTTGACCTGAATTAAGATCTCATAATTTATCGGCTGTTTCTTTCGAAATCTTCTCAGCACCATATACATAAATTCTTTCTTCTCTTTACGCAGAAATACCTCTTCCGCATCGACCGAATTCTGTTCTTCCAGAAATGCCGCAACTTCTTCCTGACAGACAAACTCATGCTTGGAGCTTGATTTCTTTATATAATCCAAAGCCTTATTCATAGATGCCCTCTTGATCAGAGAAAACATCATCTTTTCATTATCAATATTCAGGCCATCCTTTATAGTATACATTTTGTAAAGTACATCCTGACTGACATCATCAGCAGCACTCCAGTCATGGAGAACCCCATACGCATACCCTCTGGATATTTTTCGGTATTTAAGATAAAACTCTTCAAATGTCTGATTATTCATTTTTCCTCTTTAGTGGCTATTTGTCATTCTTTAATTTTCTTTAAGATTTCATCTCTCACCTCATCGCTGAGTTCTCCGGGTTTCCAGGTTAAACCAACACCATCTCCCTCATATCTCGGAATCAGATGCATGTGAAAATGAAACACAGTCTGTCCTGCGATCTCTCCATTGTTCTGCACAACATTAAATCCATCACAGTTCAGTGCATCTCTCAGCTTTCCTGCCATTTTTTTAGCCAGGATCATTGCTTTTCCAGCAGTCTCATCCGGAAGTTCATAAATATTCGCTGCATGCTTTTTCGGCAGGATCAATGAGTGTCCTTTGCTTGCCGGTCCCAGATCCAGAATCACGCGAAATTCCTCATCCTCATAAAGTGTTGCTGATGGAATCTCTCCATTTGCGATTTTACAAAATATGCAATCTCCCATTATTTTGTCCTCCTTGTTTGCAAAATTATTTTATCTATATTCTTATTTTGTCGTATTTTCTCGAATTTTTCAATACTGTTCTTGTTGATATTTGAAATTTCTGATGTTAATATTTTTTCGAGGTGATAATATGTGCAACGATACTACAGTCAGTAAATTAAAAAACGATTTTCATTATACACTTTCAAAATTTTCACATGAACTCCGGAATCCTCTGACTCTTATTAACAGCGGACTCCAGATGATCGCATCTGCACATCCTGAGGTCAAAGAATATGAGCACTGGGATGATGTTATGGATAATCTTGATTATGTAAAAGAACTTCTTGATGAACTTTCTGCATTTAATAATGCAGGCCATGTCAAAAGAGAAAACATTGACACCTGCAGCTACCTCCGAACGATCCTTTCCTCCATAAAACCTACCCTGGATTATCTGGAGATCACGCTTGAAGCAGATATTCCGGATTCACTGCCATCGATAGCTCTTGACCGGATCCGTGTCCGGCAGATGCTTCTGAATCTTCTGAAAAACGCATGGGAAGCCGTTCCCGTTCCCGGAGGAAAGATTTCTTTTTCTGCCATTCCGGAAAATTCCGGCATCCGCATTGATATCCGGGATAACGGATGTGGAATCTCAAAGGAACAGCAGGCTACGATATTTCAGCCATTTTTCACAACCAAGGAATCCGGGACCGGACTTGGGCTTGCTGTTTCAAAACAGATTGCTCAGGCTCACAGTGGAGACATTACGCTTGAGAGCGCTCCCGGTCAGGGAACTGTTTTCCATATTTTTCTGGGATGATAAAAAATTACAGCGATCAGGAAACCACTCAACAAACCGCCTATATGCGCTACGTTATCCACGCCTTCACTTGCAAATCCGAAATACAGTGAAAATGCGGCCATGATCAGCATCTGTCTGACAGTCAGATCCGCCACTCTTCCTCTGTGCCTTATGATCACATAGATCATACCGCCCATGACTGCAAAAACAGCTCCGGAAGCTCCTGCAGATAAAGAAGCGTTTCCTGCATACATATCAAAAAACAAAGAGAGCATATTTCCGCCCAGACCACCAAATATATAGATCAGAAAAAATTTTATCTTTCCTGTTACCGGTTCCAGCCTCTGGCCAAGCACAAACAGAACCAACATATTATTGATCAGATGCGGCGCACCAAAATGCAGAAACATACTGCTAAACATCCGATACCACTGTCCCTGTTCCAGGATCAGCGGTGCATAAGCAGCACCGCATTCCAGCATATGCTGCCCGTTCTCCGAGCCGCCGGTAAATTCCACCACAAGAAAGATCAGCGTATTTATGAGGATCAGTAAAACTGTCACAGGTTCTTTTTTTATTTCTTCCAATTCCGGCCTCTTTCCACAGCGGTTCCGGAAATATTTCCCATAACTCGCTGTTATAATCTGAAAATTCGAATTTATTTCATTATTTTAACAGATTTTCATCAGGCGAACAACCTACTGTCCCATGTTAATACGATACAAAACTGGATTTTTCGCTCTGTTATTTCAAAAAAATATAACGGGCCTGTGCAAAATCGACTTCATCCTCATCCTCCAGCAAATAATCTTCTCCTGTTTTCAGAAGCTGTCCATTTACAGAAGTCCCATTTCTGGAGTTCAGATCTGCCAGATAATATGCCCCCTCCCTTTTTCGGATCTTGGCATGGATCCTGCTGACAGTTGGTATATTGATCACTGCATCCGCCGCAGTTTCCAGTTTTCCGATCACTGTGATATCTTTTTCCAGATAAATGGTAGCCAATTCCCCCGGTTCCCGGCTTACTAATGTAGCAGGACCTTTGGATGCACCTGCCGAAAGAACTACTGTTTCACCAAATCCATCTAAAAAATCTTCCGCTTTTGTCGGGATATTTTTTTTGATCTTTTCCAGTTCTTTTCTGCTGTCATCGGCATTGCTCCCTGACAGCGTACCAGATTCTTTCTGATCTTCAGAATATACAGCTGCCTCTTTTTCCGCCGCACCATATTTCTGCTCAGGCACCGGCGTATCCAGTTTTTTCTTTTTTCCACAGACTTTTTTGATCAAAATATAGCTCAGCATCCCCAGTATCATTGCTGCAAGAATTCCCAGAAGAAAAATTTCTTTGCTTATTCTTGGAATATATCCGCCGGCCATTCCTGCCGTAATTCCCAGAAGAAGCACCAATGCTGCACCAAATCCAGCCACTGGCTTCCATATTTTGTTTGTTTTCCGCTTCTGTGAGTCCGCTGAAGATTTTTTCTGTTTTTCATTTCCGGACACACTGGCTCTTTCCCAGCCTTCCACCTGCCACAGATCCTCTGCTTTTTCCTCCTCAGTCATCCTGTTTTCTTCCTGGAGCACTGTTTTCTTTTTTTCATATGGAGAAAAATCTTCCTCGTCGCCGTTACATATTTTATATAACTCTTCCTTGATGTATTCCAGATGAAAGCTGTCCTCCAATGCACGTCTGTATACATTATATCCCAACATGACCGCTTTTCCGTCTTCATGATCCAGCTTTGGAAGGATATACTCCGCAAGACTCTGAAACTGTTTCTGTATTTCCCCATGAAATCCCGGAAGATAACAAAATCGGACACTTTTTCTTTCCGCATCCAGATAGATATATTCCGGTTCCAGGATCAGCTGACAGGGATTCAAAAGATACTCGGACATTTCTTCCATGATCTGTATAAAGCCTCCCAGTATCACCTGAAGCGACTCCAGATCCATCTTTTTTTCCTCAAAAAGCGCAGTCATGGAATGCCTGGAAGTTATATCATAATACACCATGAATTTTCCGTCGATTCCCTGTATCCGACACTGAAGAAGATCCGGCACAGCATTGGCCACGATCATCCTTACCTGGTAAGAATCTGTATCGATTCTCTCATCTCCTGTCAGGATCAGATAATTATGATTCATATCTCTTTTATATTCCGTTCTCATTTTATGGCGTCACCTCTCCCAGCATATCCACAGTTCCTTTTACCTTGCGAATCCATCCCACAGGCCGCAGAGGCTTTGCCTTACCACTGACTTCCAGCTTCCATTTCTGCCCCAGGAACCCGGCAGGTACTTCCAGTCTGTAAGTTACTTTCACAGTTTTTCCTGCATTTGTCTGCATGCTCAGATTCTCTCCTCCCGGCAGCCCGATATCTCCCAGCATTCTTCCCTGTATATCCGCCTTTTCATATATGTTCCCTTTCTTTTTATATCCTTCCATACTGCCGCTGACTGCTGCCTCATAAGCTGCCGCAGTGAGATATGCTCTGTCATGTACAAAAAAATCCAGATACAGCACTCCGATCAGTATCATAAGCACCAGAGGCATGAGCAATGCAGCTTCTATTGTAAAGCTTCCCTTTTTTATTTTTCTCACAAAAATATCCCTCCAAAATATCCGATCAGCAGAAACGGTACAAAAGGAATTTCCTCACTTCGACTCTTTTTTAGCATAAGATACTCAATACCTGAGTAGATTCCGCACAACAATAATGCACCACAGAGGATCCCTGCCAGTTCTCCGGCTCCCAGCACAGAGCCCATTGTCAGTATCAGCAATCCGTCTCCAAATCCGACCATTCCTCCACTGATCAAAGCGATCAAAATTATAAATACTCCGATTCCCATGGAAATAATCCCTGCCGGCCAGAGAAGCCCCTGCCTGATCCGCCACAGGATCCCGCCTGCCAGAAATATAAAAAGCACCGGTAAACAGATTTCTTTTTTTCGGATATCTGTCCAGGTATTAATTACAAGAAGTACAGTCATGCAAATTTTTACACTGCTCATGATCTCTCCCTTCAGCCACATCGCCCGCAGGCACTCATTTCACCGGAAACCTCAGTTTCTTTCACCATCCGTACAGATCGTTTCAATGCGCTGCAGCTTTCCCTGTTATGAAAACGGTTACTCTTTTTTGTGATATATACCACTCCGGCCGGTTCCTGCCCACGACTGCACAGCTCACAGGCCTGATACTTTTCTCCATATGCATTTTTTAAAGCTTTAACCGAAGAGCCTGATATCTGCTGAACAAACAGATTCAGATAACTGCACCCCAGTTTTCTGTGATACACACTCCCTGATTCTGTCACATACACCATAGGCTGGCTCTCCACTGTATCCTTTCCATTTTCGTATACCACACCATTCCACGTATGAACCTTTACCGTATTATGGAACCATATTTTAGGAAGCGGGATCAGACCGCCTATGGGCTGATAGGAATATATGTCCGGCAATGTGATCGTTTCTGTACCTGAACCGCCAGCACCATACGCATACATACCTGCTTCCTTTGCTTTCTGGCACAAGCCGGTCAGATGCTCCGTCTGTACCTTGTAAATATCCATAAAAGAAAGCAGCGTGAGCACTCCGAAAAAAAACAGCGGCAAAGCCATCGCCGTCTCCAGGGTGAGACTTGCTTTTTTCAGAAAGGTGCACAGGGATACTTTTCCAGAAAGCGTTTTCCGGCTTATCGGGGAAAGCAGGAAAAAAGCTCTTCGAGAGCGCCTTTCTCTTTTTTGATCCAGTCTGTTTATCTGATTTTTATCTTCTTTTTCTTTCTGAAAAAGCATCCCTGTACACCTCTCTTTCTATTCATACGCATACTGACGTGTAACTGTAAATATTTTCCGTCTATTTGCTTTTACATCTGCAGACGCTTCCATGGCAGTGATGCAGTGATCCATCTGAAAACCCGGTCTTTTTCCCTTTTCACGTACAGAGCACTCGATCATGTCCATTCCTCTCAGAACTTTATCCTGTTTTCCTTTCACCATAAGCAGAACCTGAAGATAATCCTCATAAGACATTCCATTCCCTGCATCCTTTCTTGAAGAATCCAGTTTGTCCAGGATATTGGGCAGATTACTCAAAGACAGCTGCCAGTCTGAGGAGTTTTTTATAAGAGGTACATGTCCTCCTGCAAAAAGTTCCCGGACATCCAGAATACTCTCCGCAAATGCCCAGCAAAAGATCAGTGCCGCTTCGATCACTGCTGCCGCCGGTGGGATCAGAAAACCTGATGCAATCGCCAGCGCCAGTGTTTCGACCTGTATCCGTTTTCCACCATCTGAAAGCAGATATGCCATGTTAACCCCCTGACGGATCACCAGAAGTTTTCCTGCCACGGACTTCAGATTTTCCCGATCACTGTTCTTCCCTCCAAGAATATATTCCACCTGATAATTCAACCCCGCCGCTGCCGGTCTTCGATAATTTCCCAGTTTCTTTAGCAGATACTGTCCAAACAATATTCCGGACGTATACGAATTATCGGATCGTATATCCGTATCCAACATTAGTCCTGTCTGGAGCTTTCTTCCGGATGTAAGGCTTTTTCTGTCTGTAACCGCATCCGATATTCCCCGTTCGGATGGTACTACCAGATCAATAAGTCCCATTTTACGGACTCTTCTGATGATCGGAATAGGATTTTCCACGCTTTCATCAACACCGCCGGTAAAATCATCCCCATTTCCTGCATCCGAAAAATCTCCCTGGTTTTTTTGTTGTTCCTGTTCTTTTTTGGCTTCTTCGCTCTTCTGCGCAGCGTCCGTAATAGCAGAATCATAGGAATCCAACGTTCCTTTATTTTCTGCCTGTTCTCCTTTTTTCTCTGCATCCTCTGTCTTCTTTTCCTGATCCTTCAGTTTTCCTAGAAGAGTCTGTACCCCCTGGCTTCCCAGAGTTTCACGCATATACTGAACAGCCTGCTGGTAAAAAATCTCGCCTTTTCCGTCGCTCAGAAGCTGATAACCATTGAATCCGCCCTGGAGAAGCTCCAGTTTCTGACTGTTCTGTTTCAATACAGGTTTCATATAAGTCTGAAAATCATCATATACAGAAGCCATATCCAGTTCTTCTTTTCCACCTGCATACAGTGCAAACAGCTCATAATCTTCCAAAAGCGTTCGGTCATACTGTCCAAATAAGGAATATAAGCCAATATCCATACTGTTAAGTATCTGTGTCCTGGCAGCTGCCATGCGTACAGATTCAATGCTGGCACACACAAGAGAAAGAACCAGGCTCAAGATCAGAGCCAGAAAGATCGTAATGCTGCCTTTTTTCACATTTCCTGCCAAGGGGTACCTCTCCTTTCCAAAACGAAAATATCAGCAGATATCACCGTTTTTTCTTATTTTCAGATCGTATTGCTTTGTTTTGTGATTTTTGTAAGGATTTTTTTAACAAGTGCTGTAAGCTGTTCCTTAAAGATGATGACCAGACTGATCAGAACCACCAGAATCAGGATGATCTCCACAACACCCACCGCATCCTCTTCCATCGCAAATTCTTTTACATACTTCCACATATTTTCATTTGTCACCTCACATTTCCTTTCTCTGTTCTCCAGTCCTACCCTCCGTAAAAGGAAAGGCATGCCGGCAGCATGATCACCGCCATCACCACCAGGAGCATCAAGACCATCGGAAGAAGCAGTTTTGTTGCTGCTGTATCTCCCAGCACTCTTGCTTTTCTTTTTCGCTCCTCCCAGGCTTCCACGGATTCCTTTTCCAGCAGATCGGCCAGATACCTACTTCCTTTCTGGAGGTTCTGGATCAGTAGTGTTGACAGAGTTTTATACTTTACCTGTCCGCACCGTTCTCCAAATCTCCGGTAAGCCTCTGCTTCGGAAATCCCACTGTCCATCTCATAACAGGCTACTCGGATTTCTTCGTAAGCCTCACGTTTTTTACCATCTTCTCTCTTTCCGTAATCCAGTGCTATTTTCTGGAACGCTTTTCTGGCAGTTAAGCCTGCCTGCACCAGAAGGGTAAATTTCATGATCAGTCCTGGGTAATCCATCAGCATCTGTTCTCTTCTTTTTATCTGAGCATTCTGTTCTTCCCGTTTTTTTGCAATGACAGCTGCTGCCGCTGCTGCCAGACCAAGAGCTGAAAGCAGGTTTCCTGTTTTGTCTTTTGGCTGCTCCCATTCAAGATGTTTTCCATTCCATTCATCTGGAAGATAATAGTACTGCGGATCGTTTTTTTTCTGATTATATTGTACGATCATGTCCTGCAGCTCTTTCTCGCGCTGCTGTTCTTCGCTAAGTTCTGTTTCCGGTTCTTCTTCGGATCCTTCTGTTTCTTTTTCCGGCACCTGCACATACAGGGAACCGGCTTCTTCTCCGTCTACAGATACTTTGAATTTCTCTTCATAAGCACCTGTCTCCTCTTTTTCCATACGGTATCCGGATGAATAAACCTTATCTCCGCCACTTTGAAATGTCAGGAGCATACCGATGATATTTCCGGTAAGCGCTATCCGTATAAACAGTTTCTTTTCTTCCGGATTTCCGGCTTCCGGAGGCAGCCGCCCCATTTTTCCTGCCAGAAACACCCCAAGGATCACCATAAATATCAAAATATGTATCCACATTATCCTCACCTACACTTCTATGTCTACAATCTTCACACCCAGCCAGTAAGACAAGCCATAGATCACCATGCAAACTGTCATGGCACAGATTCCGAAAGGATTCCCATAAAGTACATCCAAAAATCCCGGCGAAGTCAGTTTCAGATAGCAGATGATACCGGCCGGCATGATACTCATAACCATCTGTTCCGATTTCTTTGCGGCCAGCGTTGCCTCGATCTCTTTTTTTACCTCAATCTTATCACTAAGCATTCTGGCTACTTTCTGGATCACCTGCGTCATATCCCCGCCTGTTCTTTTTGCTGTATAAAATACTGCTGCAAAATTTTCAATATCTTCCACTCCGCTGCGTTTTCCCAGATCCAGGAACAGCTCTTCCACCGGAACACTCAGACGCAGCTGGCTTTCGATATACCGAAATTCATCCAGGATATCACTTCCCTTTTCATAAAGTCTCCCCAGATCCTTTACACTGGCACGCACCGCATTCTCCGCGGAATAGCCGGCCTGTACCGCCACATTCATGGCCGTCAGAGCATCCCGGAACTGGTAATTCAGCTCCCTCTGCTGCCGTGCAGTGCATTTTTTCCTCTGCATTTTCAGAAAAAGCACTGGTATTGGAAGCATAAACAGCAACACAGGAAGGCTCTGATAAAACAGATAGTCGGCTGCAGCGCATACGGCAGCTCCCTCCAGAAGATACTTTGCAGTCTCCTTCCCCGTAAAATGATACATCCTGTAATCTTTCCTCGTAGATCTCCATTTCTGATTCTTTCCTTTCCGCTCTTTCATAGTCTGATTCCTGCCCGTTTCATTTTTTCACAATGCAAAAGTTCTCCGGTTTTTACAAGTCCCTTTCCTTCTTCCCAGCGATACAGCGGCCTGGTCTGGATCTCTCCGTTTTCAAATCCACATACTTCTGTGATTTCCAGCAGCTTTCTGCTTTTATCCCGCATACGCCCGAGATGTACCAGAATGTCTACCCCGGAAGCGATCTGCCTTCGGATCGCTTCCAGGGGAAGATCGATCCCCATCAATGTCATCGTTTCAATTCGGGAAAGCATATCCTGACTGCTGTTTGCATGAAGTGTTGAAAGGCTTCCATCATGTCCCGTATTCAGGCTCTTTATATGGACTCCCTATGTTCCCATCATGCAGAAATACAATATCTGCACTTAATATACACTGTATATAACGTTATTATCTTGCCATTCCACAGTTGCAAAAAGAAAAGAGAGCCTTTCACAGCCCTCTTTCATATTGACTTTCTCATTCATTTGTCATACTTAACAGTTTGGCAACCAATGTCTCTAAACTTTTTCCCAAAAATGGGACAAAGTCTGGTATTGCACCAAATGCCATCCCAATTATTATCATTCGCCCACATTCTCTTGCAGATTCCAATGCAAATCCATAACTCAAAACACCTGTCAGAATAAATATAATTGATAAAAAGTAAAGCAAAATATTTCCCAACATCATCGGAATTTTTAATAACCAGCGAATCAATGTCATTACTGCAAGAATTAAATATAAAAACACTTTTATTATGTACTTAACCAACATTTTTAATCCCTCACTTTTTTGTCTTTCCGGACAGCAAGAATCTTGCCATCCGGACTTCCTTTTTTTTGCTATCCGGACTTCCACTTTTTTGCTATCCGGGCTGCAAAATTCTTGCTATCCAATGCAGTTCATTATCCTTTTGTATATATCATTTCCGTCAAAATCATCTCTTCTGCATCATGACAAATGGCATTCATCCTCCTTGTCCATTCCATGTTGTCCTGCCTTTTTAATTTCTCTGTAATTCCTTGTTTCTCCATCATCTGTTTTACTAATTGTTCTTCCCTATCCCTTGCTTCTGCATCAATCTGATTCAAATGCTCGACAAGTTTTCCTTGTAACAACAATATTTGATATTTTGCCTTTCTGTGTTCCTGTAAATAGCTTTTACGAAGCATCCCATATTTCCCATAAGTTGGTTCGATATCTGTAAGTGCCAATTTTGGCAAATAATAATCACCACATAACATATAAGTAAGTCCATTTTTCTCATCATAAATTTCGTTCTGCATAAAATATTCTCCTTTTCTTCCTATAATTGGTCGTACATCTTCAACAGTGTTCCCTTTTTCATTTGACTATATTTCACCTGTAATTCTTCATATTTTTTCTGAAGACTTTCATATTCGTTTTTCGGAACACTATCGGATAATTTCTGTTCTAAACTCTTAATCCGTGCTTCCTGTGCTTTTGCAATAGCATCACTTTTAGGATTTCGCAATATCATTCCCTGTTGTTTTTCCTTCAATTCCATCATGACCTGTTTCACATTCGGATTATTATAGAAAAAACCTCTGGAAAGTCCTGTTAGTTTTGTAAGTTCAGCAACTGAAATTTTTATATTTTTTCTATACATTGTTTCAATAGCTGTTATTGCTGTTTCCGTCATTTCCGCACTTTTTTCTTTTGCCAGTGCTACCATTTTATCGTGTTTCTGCATTTTCCTTTTCCCTCCTGTATTGTGCTAATAATTCATTCATTTCATCTCGTACAGCCTTTGTATCCTCCGCTAATGCTTCGTTTCTTAACCGCCGATAATGTGGTATGGTTCGTGTATCCTTATGCCCCAACAGCCTTGCAATGCTATCATCATCTAATTTCATTTCTGTAAGTTTTACTCCAAAAGTATGTCTAAAACGATGTGTACGAAACTCAAAATAATTTCCATTATCATCCCTGATATCATTTTCATAAATCATGATATTTACATGATATTTCAGCATTGAATCTGTATACAATTTTCCATTATCTTGCAGAAAAATATATTCTGAATCTGGATGCTCCTTTTCTGAAACTTCTATTGCTTTTCTAATCAATTCTGCCAGCTGATTGCTAACTGGTCTTTTATATTTCCTTGTTTTCTGCTGGATAATAGTTATAAAATAATGTCCAGATTTCTCAGATAAGCAATCCCTTCGCAAAGTCAACGTATCCTCTATTCTTGTACCGAGCATCTGATGTATTATTAAACATCTGCCTAACTGGGGCTTTAATTTTGTTAATGCACAATTAAATCTTCTGATTTCTGCATCTGAATACGCTTCTGGTAAAGCGTTGTCATATGCTCTGCAATCACTGGACAGAAAAAGGTTGCATATATTTCCTATTTCCAGTTCACGCCCTATTTCATCCAACAGATTATCCAAAACCGACAGCTCTGTCGTGTAACTGACTGATGTAAGACCAGTATCCGTTTTTATATAAACCAGATAATCTTCTATCATATCCCTGCTAATTTCTGTAAAGTGCTTTACTTCTGGGAATCGATCATACATGAAACTAGCAAACCGACGGAATCCACGCAATTCACCTTTTATACTACCCATTGCTTTTGTCTGGCAGTGGCTATACAATATTTTCTTTATTATCTCTTTAAATTCTTTCTGCCTGATCTCACGAAAATCTAATCTATATCTTCCACGAATCGGATTACTCCTTGGCACAATATCCAACTTTCTCATATCCCATACATCTTTTTCATTTTCTGGAATATCTGCTGTTTTACACTTCACAACATACTCATAATACATTTTCAGAAAAGAAATCTGAGCGCTACTTTGTTGCTCAACATTCCGCCTATCCGGTCTATTTCTTCTAACATACAGCGCCAATCCTTTTTTATATAAAAATGCTTTATAACTTCTCTCCAGTTCTTCCCATTTTTTATCAGTGATGCTACTACAACTTGTACACTTCTCATTCAGAAATTCTTTCAACAGATCAAATCTGTAAATATCATTTACTACTGTTGATAATGACAAACGTCTACATCTATCATCGATATACCCATAAATCTCATCCTGCATCTTTTCATTATGAATCTCTGATATGTAGTACACCCTGTTTTCCTTCCATTTCAGTCCTGCCAACTGTTTTTCTGTAGCTTGTTGATAACAGTCATACGAAATCAAATTAATATTACCTTTCATCATCTTCTGCTCCTTTCAATTTAAATGACTGATTTTTAGAGAAATATTTATCTTCAGCCGATACAATACGTTCCGGCATGAAATCAATGTACTGTTTTGTCATATTCTCACTTGAATGTCCTAGATAATCTCGTACCCCTTGTATAGAAACCCCATTTCCGTACATTGAAGTTGCAAGGTTATGTCTGTAATCGTGTGCTCTAAAGATATAATCTCCGCAGGCAATCCCACGAACCTTACACTCCCGAATCATCTGATTTGAAAATGTCTGTCCATTAAATGCACCACCCTTTTTATTTTTGAATAAATACTCCCCATTTTTTATTCCGTACTTTTTTTCATAATCATTCACCAGTCCAACCAATAAACTGGGAACAGGAATGACTTTTTCTCTCCGCATTTTGCTTTGATATATGCGCATCCAATTCTCATTGCCTTGTGAATAAAAGGCTCCCGATTTTATTGTACAAACCTCGCTTTTCCTAATTCCTGTGCAAAACAAAATCAAATACATCAACTGTAAATGCTCTGGGAATGCCGGCAGCTCCTTAATCAGATGAGCAATTGTTTTTTCTGGAACACTTCTTTCATTGTGTTCTGAAAAACCTTTTTTTAAAAATCGTTCCGGATAAAACTTCAACACTTCAATATTTTTCATTTTCAAAAACTGTAGAAATGTATGCATATGTGTGATATATCGGTTAAAAGTAGAATACTTAATATCGGACTTATCCAAAACAGACACATAACCCTCTATATCTTGTATCTCCAGTTCAGTTACTTTCTTACTCTGTCCATCCAGATATTTTAAAAATTGTGAAATAAAACTTATTGTATTTCGGATATTTGATAAAGACAGATCCGATATCCCGACCAAATATTTTGCGTATAATTGTAAATACCAACGATTTTCTTTTTCGTAAATATTAATAAATGAAAGGCTTTTAACAGGTGAACTAGCATTGATTCTCGATTTATCAAACTGAAACCTATCCATATACCAGATACACGCTCGCCAATTTGTCTCTGAATCTGTCAGAAATAATGTTCTTCTCGCAAACTCAACAATCTTAGAAGCCTGTTTTTTTATAATTTCCGACTCCTTGTTTAAATACAGATAAAATCTGTTTTCGTCTGCCTGTTCCATTTCTTCAATATCATCTATTCCGTACTTATCGCAAAACCGTATAAGTGCTTTTAATGGTTCTAAAAAATATCTTCGATGTCTTTGTACCTTATCCATATTCAGAATTTCACACAGCAATATTTTTGTCTGTCGCACCAACTGTGATGAATGTATCCTCGTTAAGTCCCATAACAAATCATTCTTATCAACCACCTGACGGAAAGATTGTGCTTTCTTCTTATTGGGGACATACAGCAAAAACAATTTGTCTTGCTTAAAAAACTCCTGTTCTACAGAGAAGGGCTTTCCTTGTGAATAGACATCCGGCATATTTTCTATTTTTAAACGATCAAATAAGCTCAGTAATTCCGCTTTATATTTTTCTGAAATATCCTCTTTTTCAAGAGAGTCCATATACATTTTTCTCGTTTCATAGTTAATATCTGCAGTACACTGTATATCTGTATACTGAAAAAATTTGTATAACCGGTTATAGTATTTTGCTTCTCCAGTCGTAACTAAAGATATTTCTTCCTTTAATTTCTCAGGTATTTTTTCCTGATATAACTTCGGAACAATTTTTAATACTGCCAAGGTAATCCCTCCTTCCTTTTACAGAAAATCTGCAATTTGGTATAAATTTTCATTATTTGAGTAGTATTGATCTGTCGCTTCTACCAATCGTTCATTATTTTCACCCAAGTATTTAATGGTAGTTTCAACTTTCTTATGCCCCAGGGCAAAACGAATGTCATTCAAATCCCATCCTTCTTTTCTTCTTTCCTCCGCAAAATAGTGTCGGAGCTGATGCGGATGGGAATTGATATCCGTTTTTTTGGATAGCCTTTTCAACATGCTATACACAGAATCCGCATCTAATGGCTCTCCTTTGTTTTTTCCAGTTAATTTTGTAAATAGATACTCCGAGTTCATCAGACTTTTTCGGTTATCAGAAATGTACTTAACCAAGAACTCAAAAGTTGTATTACTTAACAAAGCCATTCTATATTCTGCATTTTTTGCTCTTGCCAAGTTGGTATTGGATTCACGATACCTTACCCGAACCGTCCTTCTTTCAAAATCAATATCTTCGGTATAATGGATTCCTAGAATTTCCCCTAATCTAAGACCGGTTTCTGCCATCATTGCTATCAGCAATCGATCTCTATCATTCGTACAGGCATTTATCAGCTCCTGTATTTCTTCGGATGTTATTTCTTCCAGATTAGGTTCTTCTTCTTTGAAGAAACCTTTAAACGAATTCACTGCATTTTGATGATTTACTCCCATACTGTCAAAATATGATACTTTTTTTACTCGTAAGACTTTAAGCATTGGCAAAACATCTTCCAGTGCCAAAAACTGGTAGTATCTGAAGACTGCACCAAGATACATATTGCAGGTCTTATTGCTCGTCTGTGTATTATGCTCAGTATGCTTTCCACTCTTAACCCAATACAAGAAATCAATAAAATGTTTATTCTGCTCTGAATAGGATAGCAATGTAATCTCATCCAATCCTATCGTTTGCTCCTGCAGATAATTGTAATAATATGAAAGTGCGAAGGCTGCGGATTTTACAGTATTCGGAGAAGTATTAATCTGATCCAGATGCTTCAAATACTTTGATGGAAGGATTTCAATTTCTTCAATATCAGAAATAATCAAAAAACGTGGTCTATTATCTTTCAAAACCGAAACAACCCTATATTTCAATCCACAGCCCTCCTTCCTTTCGTTTTGATTTGTTTGACTTCTTTGACTTCTTAATTCTACATTATACACAAAGAAGTCAAAATGTCAATTACGTTTTTGATTTCTTTGACTTTTGTAAGAATATCAATAAAGCATTTTTTGATTTCTTTATGTTTTAAATTGATTTTTAGGGATATAATTGATAAGATAAAATACAAGAAGTCAATTTATACAAAGTCAAAGAAGTCAAGAGGAGATTTGCATGAACGAATTTATATCAAATTCAGGCACACTAATAAATCCTGACAGCGTTTACGATCAGGAAAGATTCATCAATATACTTCAAATCATTTTACAGAAAAAAACACAAAAAGAATTATCTGAACAAACAGGCTTAAATAATGCAACCATTTCACGAATGCTCAACGGTGCCCGATCTGGAAGACCATATAAAAGCACTATTGATAAAATTGCAAAAGCCATTGATGATCCAGAACTTATCCAAGAATTATATGATGCAACGGGATATTCTTCTAAGAAAATACAGGAACGGAAAAAGATAATTGCAGACAATGGATTTTCTCTGGATCTCTCTACTGTTCAGGTGCATGAAAAATTTTTTTCTACCTTAATGCGTGGACTTTCCATGATGACAAGTCTGCATAAAGTTGAATGGACAATAAAATCCGGAACACCCAGATCATACGATTATTTAATTGAATTAAAAGAGGGAACTATAGATTATTGGTATATTAGATATGTAGATAGAATTACTTCTGATGAAGAAAGAAAAAAAGCCTTAACTGCCATTTATGGAGAATTTGCAAAATTGAAATTGGACGGAAAAATCAAAGTTTCTTGCGCCACTCCTTCTTATGAAGATTATGATTATTTTATTACAATTCCGCCATACCAATTAAATACAAATGCTTCTATTATACATTTTGATTCTGAACTCGAAAGATTTGCAGACGAAACCTTTTTAGAGACAGCTTTACCACTTAAAGAAAATATTCCTGTTAAGGATTTTTGTAATCTTACCGAATCACTGATACTATAACTTTTTGGTTTTATCACAGAGAGAGTTGCTTATGGCTCTCTCTTTTTTTAACGCTTCCTCCTCCCATGTTCTAACTCATTATGGCAAATCATTTTCTAAAGCAAGTATCGCCTAGAGTAACTCAAAATCCCATTTCTGGATTATGATTCTCTGACGAACTTAATGGAGATTACGATTCCCCATACCCTCAATATCACAAAATATCAAATTTTGCTATTAGCTCATAATAAATTTTCGCAGCTATCTGTTTTTGCACTCATAGTTATCAAAAGCTTTTTATAACCATCTGCTTCTACCAGTAACAAAATGTCAATAGTTTTTTAATCACTTTTTCAAAAAAGGCAAAAAAATAGAACGTATAGATTATTTCCATACGCTCTATCTCACATTTCATATTAAATTTTTGAATTCTACAAATTCTTTAGGTTAGAATCGATGATG
The DNA here is from genome assembly GCF_004167315.1 of Blautia sp. aa_0143. Lineage (NCBI taxonomy): Bacteria > Bacillati > Bacillota > Clostridia > Lachnospirales > Lachnospiraceae > Blautia > Blautia sp. aa_0143. The sequence goes on along the minus strand of NZ_RCXU01000022.1, from coordinate 48 downwards.
GGGTAAACGAAAAAGCAGTTTTGACATTTCAGTGAACTGCCCCTTCGT